>CAYGIZ010000009.1:0-13029 GCA_964350075.1 uncultured Candidatus Saccharibacteria bacterium
TCCTTTCGATTTCGGTAATCGAAACTTTTTTATCTTCAGAAGATGAAATAACTTTCTGTAATATTCCCAATGTATCTCTAAAAGAGCCGTCACCTAATAATGCAATCAGATCTGCGGCACCGGACTCCAAGGAGTACCCCTCCTTTTTCGCGACTTTCGAGACTAGCTGCTGAAGTATTTCCCTGGATGGTTTCTTGAAAGTAAAAACCTGGCATCTCGAAACAACAGTCTCAGGGATTTTTTCTGTTTCTGTCGTCGCCAGGACAAAAAGAACATGAGCTGGAGGCTCTTCCAAAGTCTTCAAAAGGGCGTTAAAGGCAGATTTTGAAAACATATGAACCTCGTCAAAAATATATATTTTATATGGAGAATTGAAGGGCAAAGTACTAACCCCTTCGTTTATGAGTCTCATCTCATCTACGCTGTTATTCGAAGCGGCATCGATTTCATAGATATCTTCATCAGATACACCCATTGCCCTGGCAAAAATTCTCGCTACAGTAGTCTTGCCTATCCCTCTACTTCCGCAAAAAAGATATGCATGAGAAAGCCTTTTTAATTTAATTGAACCTTCCAAAACACTGACAATATGCTCCTGGCCAATTACGTCTGACCATTCCTTTGGACGGTATTTGCGATACAAGACTGTATTCATAAATATGATTTTACCACACTCTCAACTTGCTCCGCATTTTCCGTTTCCATGAGCTTAACGCGTAGCTCCTTGGCCCCATCCCAGCCAGAAACATAGGCCTTAAAATGCTTCTTCATCAGAGCGAAGCTTTTCACTTTTCCCAAAAGTTTTTCATAAAGTTTTGTGTGCTCAACTAACACTTCGAGTCTCTCCTCAACACTAGGCACCTTGCCGGAAAACAGCCACGGGTTTCCAAATATTCCCCTACCGATCATTACACCATCACAGCCAGTTTCTTGTACTTTTTTCTTTGCTTCCTCGACAGACATCACATCACCATTTCCCAATATCAAAGTCTCCCTACTGATCCTATCCCGCATCTTCATGATCTCCGGCATGAGTTCCCAGTGCGCCGGCACATCTGACATTTCTTTTCTTGTCCGCAGGTGAACTGTCAAAGCAGGAATTTTTTGCTCAAGGAGAAAGCCGATCCATTCTTGAATCTCATTTTTATTGTATCCAATTCGTGTCTTGATCGAGACAGGCATGCCCGATCCCTCTCTCGCTGCTTCAAGCACCGCAAGCGCATTTTTTTTATCTTTTATCATCCCCGCGCCGCCACCCTGCTTCTCTACGGCACGATCCGGACAGCCCATGTTTATATCCAATCCATCAAAGCCGAGTTTTCTGACTAGTTTTCCCGCATCTCTCATCCTATCAGCATGACCAGTAAAAAGCTGCGCAACTATAGGCCTCTCCTCTTCGGTATATTTGAGATCATTCAGGAGAACATCGCGCCCAGGAGACATCAATCCGTCCGCAGAAACAAACTCCGTCCACATGACATCAGGCTTGCCGTATTTCGCGATGATACGACGAAAAGCCATGTCAGTGACATTGGCCATTGGAGCTAGAGCCATGATGGGCTTCGGCAATTTTTTCCAAAAATCAGGCATGGGATGATACTAGCCTACTTCGCCACTTCATTCAATATCAAGAGGGTATCGGCATCTCTCTGTGAACTTCCCAAAAGCACGACCGAGTAAACTCTTTTTGGCTCGCCAAGAGAAAATAATGAAACACTTGTCCTATTGGCCTCGGGAGTATAGCCGTTCTTCCCTCCCACGTATTCCGAAAGATTTAAAAAATGAGTAGGGTTCACCCAGGTATGGCTTCGTATGCTTTTTACTTTTGTCAATGTGATATCCAGAATCACCGGATCATTCTTGCGTATCCACTTCGCCATGAGAGAAATATCATTTGCTGTGGAGAGGTTGTTTGGAGAAATACCTGAAGGGTCGCGGAAATATGTGCGATAGGCGCCGATGGAATTTGCCCAATTATTCATTTCCCTTACGAACATTCCCCGGCCGTGTATGGAGTCATAATGACCGGCCAAGGCTACCGCCGCTTCATTGCTGGAAATCATAAGCATAGGATAGAGGAGTTCCTTGGCCTTTAGGCTCCCGATCTTTAGATCTATGACATCATCAGGATCAATAAGTCTCCTAGCAACAACCGCCGTTGCCAGCTTGGTAATGGATGCTATCGGCATAAGGCGATCAGAATCTTTTTTCATAGATACGATGTCGCGGTCAATATCCGTGACGCTGTAGGAAACCGCGGTTATGTTTTTTTTGGAACTTTCAATGATATCAGACGGAAGGTCAGAGATTGATACTTTCTCATCATGAGAGGAATAAATAAATGCCCGTGAAAAATGGGATACGAAAGTCGGATCTTCTTCCTCGGAAACTCCTTGAGCGACTATGGCAGTATCAACCTTCTTCTGCGTCACAAATCTCATTCCTTCAATACCCGCAAAGGCAAGGATTGCTCCTACGGCGACTGCAGTTAAGATGGAGAAGAGAAATTGTCCTGGCCTTTTTTTACCTGGGATCATTTGGAGTAATATATGGTATTTCCGAAGCGGAGATTAATGTAATTAAATACAGGAGATGAAGAAGCTTTTCTGGCATTGTCCCAAAATGCCGTTAAGTTGGAGAGCGTATTCTCAAACGGAGTCTTATCGTCAAAGTATATAGTTGTATCCGGCCTCACATACATTTCGTACTCGCCACCATCTCCGATGAGAACTCCGACAGGATAAATACCAGCCTTTGAAGCGCCGTCGAGAAATTTCTGCAGTTCATCAAAGCGTTTCTTGTTTATAAATGAGAGGCCTGCCGTGATCTCACCCTTGTCTGCAGGAACATAGTAGCGGTTGTAGCCTTCCGGATATGGCTTGTCCGCCATTGCAAAGACGTAGCCTTCCGCATCGGACAAATAGCATTCGTCTTTTTCCAAGCCTATTTCGGGAAAGCCTGCGCAGACCAGAGCTGCAGGCGTCCTTTCCCTGACAGAAATTTTTATTTTGGAAAATCCTGCTCTTCTGATATCCACATCCTCAATCCCCTTGAACTCATTCTTCAGCGCCTGCTCGATTGTATCCTTTGAGAAGAAAAAAATATTTGAAGACCCTATGTGCGCAAGAGTTCTATCTTTCAGCATCGCATCTGTAATTCCTAAAGCTCCGATTACCACCACTTCCTTGACCTGCAGGAACGGCATTCTCATAAGGAAAATAGACGTAGCAGTAAAGGTCACGATGCATAGGGAGAGTAGGAAAATCACCGCGATCATCTTATTTCGCCGCTTCTTTTCGTATTTTGGTGATTGTATCCTTGAGCGCATTATATAGAAATCCTGTCCTTGCCCAAATATTTTGCCAGGACTTCAGGGATTTTGACCGAACCATCCTTCTGTTGGAAATTTTCTACGAGAGAGACTAGGATACGGGGGGTTGGAATGGCAGTGCAGTTCAGTGAGTGGGCATATCGGGATTTTCCTTCCTGATCGCGATAGCGGATGTTAAGGCGTCTCGTCTGGAAATCATGGAAATACGAAGCAGAAGAAATCTCTCGATACTTTCCTTCTTTTGGGACCCATAGCTCAACGTCATATTTCTTGACTTGTCCCAGGCCTAGGTCGGCCCCGCAATTCAAAACAGTCCGATACGGAATACCCAAGCTTTCTATGAATTTCTCCGTGTTTCGATTTAATTCTTCATGAAATTTAACTGATATTTCGTGATTAGCCTCGCAAATAACCAACTGTTCAAATTTATAAAATTCATGGACACGGATCAATCCATTCACATCTTTGCCGTGGGAACCGGCTTCACGACGGTAGCATGGAGAAAATCCAAGATAGCGTTTTGGAAGATCGCTTAGCTCAAATGTCTCGTCGCTGTGCATAGCCATGAGGGGGACTTCGGCCGTGCCGGACAGAGCGTCTCCATCCTGTGTCATATAAAAATCTTCGACATCACCAGGTAAGTGGCCTGTTCCGTAAAGAGAAACTTTTCGGACAATGGAAGGTGCCATTATTGGATTATAATCCTTGCCATAATAATCAATAGCGTAATTCCAAATAGCAAAACAAAGCCTCATTCCGTCGCCGGTTAGGAAATATCCTCGAAAACCATGGACCTTCGCTCCCCTTTCAAAATCCGCCATGCAAAGTGATTTCATCAACTCTATATGATCTTTAGCTTCAAAATCAAAAACGGTTTTTTCTCCCCAGCTCTTTATTTCCTTATTATCCTCATCGCCCTCCCCATCCGGCACGGAAACATCGGGAATATTCGGCACCTGCAGCATGATCGTCTGCCATTTTTTCATAATTTCCTTCAATCTTTCCTCCTCTTCCTGAAGCCCTTCCTTGAGATGGCGCATTGACTCGATGAGCATCTGCCTTTCGACTGGATTTGCCCGGCTGACCTTCACACTTACAAGGTTCTGCTCCGCCCTTTTCTTTTCTATCGAAGCTGTGAGTTCCTTCCTCTGGTCATCCAGCCTGATTAGCTCGTCGAGATCAAAGGTAACGTGCTTTTTCTGCGCGCCTTTGGCCACGAGATCCCTATTTTCACGGATAAACTTGATATCAAGCATGAGAACATAATATCACAATATTAGGATATGATGCTATACTAAATGGCGAATTAGATCCGAAAGCCACAACTCAATAAAAGCGTTTATGATTGAAAATATTGTACTCCTATGGGGATACTTCATCCTGGGATTTGTATACTCTTCTTTTCCAGAATGGATGGTACACCGCTATGTGTTGCATCGCGTCTTTAATATTTTCGGATATAAGTTTCAATATCCGTTCAATGGACACACTATTGTGCACCATCAGACATTCAAAGGAGATAGCACATACGTGTTGCATAATCATCCTATCGAAAAACAGACAGATCATCAGATCACTATTCCCATGGCTTGGTGGAACGGACCAGCTCTCATAGCTGTTGCGTCACTGCCTTTTATCGCCATGGGGCTTATAAGAGTCCCGTGGTCGTCTGTAGTTTCACTCATAGCAGGAATAGCATTTTACTATGTGGTATATGAATACATCCACTGGTGCATGCATAAGCCTATGAACAGATGGTTTGAAAGAACATATTTATTCAAATGGATAGATGGCCACCATCGGAGACATCATGAAAAAATGAGTAAGAATTTCAATGTTGTCCTTCCTCTCGCCGATGTCATACTCGGAACCCTTTACCTCACTCCCAGGAAACAACCAGTCAAATTTCCTCCTTGGAGCAATATCATTTCGCGCTAACACAAAAACACAACCCCCGTACATAACACCCTCACTGGAGTGTTAAATGTACGGGGGTCTTTTTGACCGCCAACCAACCTAGTAAACCACACGGAGGAGCAAAGAGTAGTATCCCTGCCACAAAGCGCCTCATGACGCAATGGGCAGGGAAACGGGGCGAACACTTGCCGAATGCCCGTGTGCCTAACGGAGCGCCGGCTTCTCTGGTAGTCTAGCAAACCCCCTTTTTAATGTCAATGGCCATACTTCCTTATTACCCCTATCACCACCGCCGCTACCTTCAAATCATGCTCCGGATATATGGGTTTGTAATTGCAATTAGCAGGTTCCAGATATATCCGCTTACCCTCCTTCTTCCGCAGGAACTTCATCGTCCATCCTCCGTCGACTTCGGCTATGACAATGTCTCCATCATTTGGTTCATTCTTTCTTTCCACAACAACGAGATCACCTTCCCTGATGCCCTCCTCAATCATGGAGTCTCCCTTAACCTCCAGCACAAAAGTCTTGCTTGGATCTCCTATCAGATATTCATCGAAGCTCATCGTGTCGAGGATTGACTCATCTGCAAGAGAAGGTATCCCCGCTTCTACTAGACCAAGAAGAGGAACTTCTCCTGTGAGCTTATTGGGAATAAGCCTTCCCTGCCCATCCTTTGAAACTATTTTCTCCGCAACCAGCTTGTTTACAAGCTTATATACCGCATTTTTGGACTTGAAACCAAGCATATCCATAATTTCCTGATAGCTTGGCATTCTCTTTTTATTCCTATAGAAAGAAACTATTTTATTGCGATATTCATTCATGATTTTATTATAGCAAGAATACAGACACGTATTGCGCAAGGCGGTTCATAATTCCCCTTGGAACAACAGAGACAATAGGCTGTGGATCAATAGATCGGAGTTCCTCCATGAGATACTTGTGCCTTCTTGCCAATATCTTATATGACAAACCTTTCTCTATCCTCATATCTATCTCCTCATTTAACCTATCAATTTCCCTATAAAGCTTCTTCATCAAATTGTATGTGGTCATTTTGTTTTTTATTATTTAATAATTAAATTTGTTATGTGTTTATTATAGGTGAACGATTGTTCACCGTCAATAAAAAACTGTGGATAACTTACCGGCATGATATAATTCCCCCATTAACATTCTCATGAAAACGCCCCAACATTTCAACGCCTCAAAATTATCAATAAAGAAGATAGGGACTTCCCTCCTTTACTCAAGGAAATCAATGATCCTCCACAGAGGCTTTTTGTTCGCGGAAATATAGAGCCCCTGCTCGATAGGGATATCAGGATTCTTTGTGTTGTCGGTTCTCGCGGGTATTCAAATTACGCCAAGGAGGCAGTAGAAAAATTAGTTGCCGGACTGAAGGGCTATCCTATATGTATAGTATCTGGACTTGCTCTTGGTATAGATAGTATTGCGCATCGTGCTGCGCTTGAGAATAATATTTATACGATTTCTTTTCCCGGTTCCGGTCTCGATCCCTCTGTTCTCTATCCGCGCTTTCATGCCGGACTTGCGGAAGAGATAGTTGAAAGTAGCGGTGCGCTTTTGTCGGAATTTGATCCCTTAGAGAGAGCGGCGAAATGGACATTCCCTTCTCGTAACAGGCTGATGGCTGGCAGCTCTCATGCGACTCTCGTCGTTGAGGCAGGACTAAAATCAGGCACGCTCATTACCTACGCTCGAGCTATGGACTATAATCGCGATGTTGGAGCAATCCCTGGGTCGATCTTTTCTCCTCACTCCGCCGGACCGCATATGCTCATCAGGAATGGTGCGACGCCTATAACATGCACGGATGATCTATTAGAATTTATTGGCTTCGCGAGGAAAGAAGGACAAAGTGCTTTGCCCCTGGATGATCCTAGGCTCAAATCCCTTGCGGATACAGATAGGAAAATAATAAATATTTTATTACAAGGTCCGGTGAGTAGAGATTTTCTGGTTAGACAATTGGGGGTGGAAACGCAGAAAGCAAATCTAATAATTTCTGCCATGAAACTTGAGGGATTTATAAAAGAGGAGATGGGAGTGGTGCGCTTTGTATGAAAAATCGCCAGACGGTTATGCCGCCTGGCGATGTGATGCTTCCGACATTAAGGCCGGACAAATAGGTGTTCTGAACTGCTCAGCCCACAATGACGCCTCTCAAGATCATCGTAAGTTTCAGCTCGGCAAATCCGGCTGACAAAATACCCACTTTCATAGAGGAGTTCCTGTGGACGTGTCCTGCCGTTGTAGTTGAAACCCATGGCCGAACCATGAGCACCGGTACAATGAGTGAGAATGAAATCCCCCTCTTCCACTACAGGCAGAAGAATATCCCGTGCGAGAACATCGCAGTTCTCGCAGATAGAACCGGCGATAGTGACGATTTTGGTGGGTCCATCTTTGGGAACTCCGTACTTGTCGAGGACCGTGCAGTGATGATATGCGCTGGAATACATGCCCACTCTCATCAGTGCCGGCATTGCGACTTCCACGCCGACGAAGTTTTTGTATTTTTCGTATACGTTGATCACGCGGTTGACGAGAACTCCATGAGGACCTGTTACATACCGACCACTTTCCATGAACAGGCGTGGAGTGAATCCATTAAGTTCACGAAAATCCGCCAATTGCGATCGAGCCACATTTGCGAAGGCTTCCATATCGAAAGGCTGATCATTGGGACGATAAGGTATTCCTATCCCGCCTCCGACATTCAGAAACTCAACTACAATACCCCGTCGGATATAAAGACCGCTAGCTGTCCGCAAAAGAATGGCCAATGTGCCGGCCAAGTGATTGTAGTCACGATCGTTGGAGCAAACCATGGTATGAAGGCCGAAACGCTTCGCTCCTCGGGACTTGGCTTTCCCATATGCAATATCGATCTTTTCTATTGGAACTCCGTATTTAGAATCAACAGGATTACCGATAATTTCATTCACGTGCTCTCCAGTCTTTTCCTTACCTGGATTTAGACGAAAACAAATGAGCTCGGGAAACGGCGCCGGCACCTTGTTTATGAAGGTCGCATCGTCTAGATTGAGAATGCAGCCATTGTGTGCCTGGGCTTCTCGAAACTCCTCCTGCGAAGTATTGTTAGAAGTGAACATGATGTCTTCTGGCTCCGCCCCAGCGTCGCGTGCAAGTCGAAGCTCCGGAATAGAACTACAGTCGAAGCCACAACCTTCACTTTTGACGATCTTCATGATAGCCGGCTTCGGCAAGGCCTTGACGGCGTAGAATTCCTTGAAGTTTATGTCTCTCGAGGAGAAGGATTTCTTCATGCCCTGCAGAGTCTCTCTGATCCCGCTCTCATCATATATATGGAAGGGCGTGCCGAACTTATCCACTATGGGCATAAGGTTCGGTATTAACCGCTTTAGAAAGGATTGTGAGGTAGCCATTATTCTAGTTCCCTTGGTAAGTAGTTTGGCAGTCAGTGGAAAAGGACGTTTGAGATACTGCCTGATCTCTTTGTCTGTCCAAAGACTACTTATTTGGATAGGAAATGTCAATAATTTGCGATATAAAAAAAGAACGTCCGCCGTACACGAATGTATGGCGGAAGTTTTGTAGGAAAGAATAAAAGAGAGGAGCGAGTTCAGTAACTCACACTAGCCTGGTCAAATCCACATCTTATATCTCTCATTATATCTTCGATATCCGCAGCACAGACTGCGTAGCGGATCCAGGGATTGAAAGGAACACCGACGATGCCGGTATTTTCGATCATGAGATCGTTGAAATGATCGGAAGATGTAATGTCCTGCCCAAATGCCTTCTTTGGGCAATCGAAGAGAACGAAGAAACCTCCTTCGGGTTGAACCGCGAGACGCATTCCAGCGGCCGTCGCAATCTTCGTAAGCAAGTCGAGCCGGTGGCGATACAACAAGCGAACCCTAGTGATCTCAATCATATGATGCCTGTACAGATTGAGGATTCCGGCTGCTAATGGCGCCGCGAAACCGCTGTCCGTATTTCCCTTGATCCGTTTGATGTCACCGACGAACTCCGGTGATCCTACTATTGCGCCGATTCTCCAGCCTGTGTTATTCCCTGCCTTGGAAGCAGAGAACGCTTCGGCCCAATTGAGTTCAGGAAACTCAACAGCCACATCGGTGAGAGTAGACGCATACGGACTATGAGAGAGGATGGCGTATGCCGAATCACAGAAGATATGAATGTTATTTTTTTCACATAGTCCGCAAAGTTCTCGAAGCCAATCTGCCTCTGCCACAATTCCTGTTGGATTGTGCGGAAAGTTAAGCATCAGAAGCTTATTTCCATGTCCGCGAGAAAGCGTCTCAACCACTTCTGTGGGATCGAAGAGGAAGCCTTCTTTTTGTTCCGTAGGCAAGTGGAAATGAGTCACTACAGAGGAACGCATTCGGCATTGATCTACTGGAGTCGGGTATCCTGGATTTGTCATGGTACCAACTATCGCAGGATATGGGTGACCATACTCGCACCAACCACCCATGGCATCGATCACTACTCCGAGCATCGGCTTCATGCCTGGAATCGGCAGGAAGTCTATGGATCCATCGGGCAAATAGGGCAAGGATTTTTTTACATGCACCTGGACAAACCTTAACGCAAAGTCCGGGACACCCGGCGAACCATTGTCCTGATATTCATGCATTGATTCTTGATGAGACATAATCGCCTCTGCAGCGGCGATCCGAGCCGGCTCCAGAGCCGGTCCTTTCGGCTGTCCGATTGATAACTTGATCAGCTTTATGCCTTTCGCTTCAGCTTCAGCACATTTAGCCTTGATTTTTTGAAACAAGTTCCCCCCAGCTGGAGGTAGGTTTGATTTCCTCATATTTCCTTTTCTTTTTCGTCCTAAGCAACCATTGCTTGGATCTGGAGTAACATTACCTGACTTCTATAGGCTGTCAATAGTAGGCTTGACATTAGGAGGTTTAGAGGATAGAAATAGAACGGGTAAAAATTCAACCGAAAGGAAATATATGGCAGCTCTATTAACAAAGTTGATGGTAGAAGCAGCAGTAGACATTCTAAAGCCGGGAGTAGAGAATCTGATTAAATCAACAAATCGTGTGGTGGCATACATTTACGTATTGGATCCCATCCAAGACAGGAGTATGTCTTCGGAGCCAGTTCAGATTTGGGGAGGATCAATTGGATTAACCGACCGACTACAATGGCCTAAACCGTATTCTGAATATGCCTGGAAAAAAGCTGATCTGACCTGGAAAACTCAATTGCCAAGCCACCTTGTCCAGAGGGACGCACCATATTTATTTGAAGAGGGAGATTTTAAATATGGTGGAAGTGAGTATCGAAATGGCATTATTGTAGCAACCAGCGGTCTGGAGTGGCATCACGACTATCTCGTTTCAGCATCACTTGCCGCCATACTCCACGCCATGGCAATCGGCGCCTTTGAGACAGAGCTGAAAAAAGAATCCTATTACATCGGCTGATAAAAATCCGCCACAACAAACGCCTCCCGGAACATCAATGTTTCGGGAGATTTTTTATATAAATATTTGCTAAAAATTTCATTTGTGTGTAATACTTACATTCGTAATGAAATTATTAATCGTCGAGTCGCCGGCAAAAGCAAAAACAATTTCCAAATACCTCGACGGCAAATATACGGTCAAAGCCAGCGTCGGGCATATCAGGGATCTACCTAAGAGTAATAAAAAAGCCATCGACATCGAGGGCGGCTTCATTCCGCATTATGAAATTTCTCCGGGCAAGGAAGTAGTCGTAGAAGAAATACGCAAACTGGCGAAGAAAGCCGATGAAGTCATCCTCGCAACCGATCCTGATAGAGAAGGAGAAGCCATAGCATGGCATATCGCCGAGGCAACAAACCTGAAGAATCCCAAGCGAGTGGTCTTCCACGAGATTACAAAAGAAGCAATCCAAGAAGCCATGGAACACCCGAGAGAAATAGACAGCAACTTGCGTATGGCCCAAGAGGCCAGGAGAGTTTTAGATAGATTGGTGGGTTATGATCTTTCTGGTTTAATCTGGAAGAAGGTGCGCTACGGTCTTTCCGCTGGACGAGTGCAATCTCCTGCATTGCGTATCATCATGGAGCGTGAAAGAGAAATCCGCGCTTTCAAGTCGACAAAATTTTGGGTCATCACGGCAAACACATTGACGAAAAATAAAACTCCCCTTCTTCTGACCTGTTCCAAAGAACCAACTGATGATAAGGAAGTAAAAGATATTATAAAAAAAGGAAAAGATGGAAACTGGGAAGTTCTCGATGTTGAAGAAAGTACAATGAAACGCTCCCCGCGCGCGCCTTTCATTACCTCTACCCTACAGCAAGCGGCGAGTTCAAGGCTAGGCTTTGCTCCCTCAAGAACAATGATGATTGCCCAGAGACTTTATGAGGCCGGACATATTACATATATGAGAACTGACAGCACAAACTTGAGCAAAATGGCTTTGGCGCAGATCGCCTCTATAGTAGAAAATAAATATGGAAAAAAATATCTGCAGTTCAGAACATATTCGGCGAAAAGCAAAAATGCCCAGGAGGCTCATGAGGCCATCCGCCCTTCGCACATAGATGTAGAAAATGCTGGTGTAAATGAAGAGCAGAAAAAGCTATATAGGCTCATTTGGCAGAGAGCCGTCGCTTCGCAAATGGCGGACGCGGAAATGCTCCGCACGAAGATCATCGCGAATATCAAAGGCGATACAATTCCTGATTTCCATGCCAATGGATCCAGAGTTCTTTTCCCAGGCTGGCTCGAAGCGGATCCCGGAGCACGTGGAGAAGATGTAGAATTGCCGAAGTTGTCCAAGGGGGATGAATTGGATTTGAAAGAAATAAAGAGTGAAGAAAAAGCTACACAGCCTCCGCCAAGATATAGTGAAGCTGGGCTGGTGAAAGAACTGGAAAAGAGAGGAATTGGTCGCCCTTCAACTTATGCTTCTATTATAAGAACAATAGAAGAGCGAGGTTATGTTGAAAAGGAAAATAAAGCCTTGAAGCCTACCGACACAGGAGATGTGGTCTCTACTTTTCTCGAAGATAATTTTATGGAATACATTAGTGATACTTTCACGGCCGAAATGGAGGATTCCTTAGATGATATTGCTGCCGGAAAAAAGGAATACTTAGCCACACTCAAGAAATTCTACACGCCGTTTTTGAAGGATGTGAAAGCAAAAGAAAAAACAGCCAAAATTACAACCCTTGGCGACGCTGATGCCAAGTTCAAGTGCCCAAAGTGCGAATCCTCTATGATCATCAAGCTTGGTCGCGGAGGCAAGTTCCTTTCCTGCTCTACTTACCCAGACTGCGAAGGAGCTTTGATGATAGATGGCACAGAAATAAAGAAAGATGAGCCGATCGGAATGGATCCTGCTACAGGCCTCCCTATATATGTATTAGTCGGGCGCTTTGGGCCTTATGTTCAGCTTGGCGAAAAGGTTCCGAAGGCAAAAGGCAAAAAGCAGAAAGGTGAACCGGCAGCCGCAAAGCCTAGAATGTCTTCTATTCCAAAAGGCATGGATTTGGGAAAAGTCACCGTTGCTGACGCCGTCAAATATTTAAGCTTGCCGAGAGTTTTGGGTAATCACCCTACAACCGGTCTTCCTATCACGACCAATGTCGGACGCTTTGGACCGTATGTTGTGCATGAAAAGGATTTCAGATCGATAAAAGAAAAGGAGGGAGACAATCCGTATGATATTACTTTAGATAGAGCTATTGAGATTTTCAGCAAGCCGAAGGTGGTGAGGAAGGGAGG
>CAYGIZ010000010.1:0-12965 GCA_964350075.1 uncultured Candidatus Saccharibacteria bacterium
GACATTATGAGTACTGCGTATATTATGCAACACGAGACATATTTCAGTCCTCTGTGATATCATATAGACACTATATATCAAATTAATTAAATATCCATGCTTTCAATTTTTCCATCTCTTCTCGTTCTAGAACAATTCACCCCCTTTCTTCTACGCCTTACTATCGGAGTTATCTTTATTTTATGGGGATACAGAGCATGGAAACGGCGCGAATCAAGCAAAGAATACGCCTATGGAATATTTGAAATTGCCCTTGGAATCCTATTTGTCCTAGGCTTATTCACCCAGTTTGCAGCCTTGATAGCATCTATTATTTTTATAAGGGAGCTGATCGCAAAAGTGAGAGTCCGGGCTTTTTTTACAGATGGAGTTAACTACTATTTCCTTCTGCTCATTATATCTGTATGTATTCTCATAAGTGGCCCTGGACTTTTCTCTTTTGACTTACCGCTTTAATGTGTTAATCTTTGGGGAATTGCGCCCATAGCTCAGTTGGTAGAGCATCTCCCTTTTAAGGAGTGGGTCGTAGGTTCGATTCCTACTGGGCGCACAAATACTGAATCCTTGACATGTTCTCCCTTCCGCTATATAAATAATAACGGAAAGGGGGTGCACTACATGCGCTTCGACCGAGCAGACAAAATCCCTGCCGAACCTCACTGTAATCCGAGCATCGAAAGAGCTTTTGGCATCATAGGATACCAACTCGGAGATAGGGCAGAAGCATTGGTTGATGAAGCCTTTCTAAAGATGAAAGGCAGGGGTGCTTTGCCTAAATGGTTGTATAACTGGGTACACAACAAAAAGTACTCAAAGGAAGACATGTCTGGTATAGACTTTGTCTTCATCACAGATATTGGCGCGATTCTCGTGAACATAAAGAGTTCAGAAGCTATGGCTAGGAAATTTAAAGAGACGCATAGGAACAAGAGAATCCATACTGCCATAGTTAATGTGTGTGATAGTCCAGAAATTATATACCAAAAGCTAATTGGACAATTAAGCTGTATCCGAAAGGAGATTATTTAAATGATGGAAAAAGATTTGAGCGGCCGTTCGTACGAGACCGCTCTTTCTCTTTCCTAAACCACCAATAACAACGCTTCCAACCCTGTCTCCAATTCATGCTTTCCCCTCCTGGCTTCATGATAAACATCAATAAGTCTCTCAGCCAAAGCATGCAGTTCCTCGGATGGAGAATTTATCATCATCGTCTTCACTTTCCAAAAAAGCATTCCGTGGATCGCCTCCGGAGCCTCACCTTTATCAATGGCTTTTCTGTATAATATCCACAAATTTTTCTTATCTCGTCTGCCAAACGCATCTGCTATAGCAAAAGCATTGTACTCCTCTTTCTTAACGCTTTTTTCGGCTAGCGCGAATTCCTGCGTCTTCTCTGACTTCTTTTCTATTTTTGTCAGGCTAGCCTTATCAAGCTTGCCTTCCAGAATAATAAATATGTTGGATGACTCGGACATTTCTTTCACCTTTTCCAAAAAAGAATCTTTTATCTTCTTGTCATCACAGACACGGTCAATGAAGATTATATATTTGCTCTCAAAAAGCCCCTGTCCTCCTGCATATTCTTCTAGCGTTGCTTCGTCCCAATTCTGCGAATCCATTTTGAAAAAGGAAGCATCCGGTTTCTTCTTCAATAGAGAAGCGACCAGCTCATGCGCTTTTGTCCTTCCCTTCTCTATATCCGTTCCATGAAGAAAATAAATCATAATTTTATTGAAGCTCGCCCCAACTCCGTCCGATAGCGTAGTTGACGGCGCATACAATTCCCTTCGTCTCATTTGGATCAATTACGCTTTCCATTATGTTCTTTATTGCAGGAGCTACCTTTTCAACAACACCTTTTCTGACTTCATAGACAAGCTCGTCGTGGACCTGCAGTAAAAGAAAGATGTCCTTCTCATATCGCTCTTTTACTATATATTCATCCACTCTCTTCATAGCTATCTTTATAATATCCGCGCTTGTACCCTGGAACGGAGCATTTATAGCCATCCTTTCAGCCATAGCTTTTATATATGGAATTTTTGAATTTATGCCTTCAAAATACCTTCGGCGACCAAAAAATGTTTCCGTGTAGCGTTTTTTCTCTACATCTACCTTGATCTGATCCAGATACGCCGCCAATCCGGAAAATTTTTTAAAATAATTATTATAGAAAATTTGAGCATCGGCGCGATCAGTGCCGAGATTCTGTTTCAAGGCATTTACTCCCATTCCGTAAAGGATCCCGAAATTTATGACCTTGGCTTTTCTTCTCATTTCTTTATCGACTTTTTCCAGTGGAACATCGAAGACTTCAGAAGCAACGGCTGTATGGACATCTATTCCTGTTCTGAATATCTCAATCAATTTTTCGTCTCCTGACATAAAGGCCGCGATACGGAGCTCTACTTGGGAATAGTCTAAGGCAGCAAGGAAAAATCCTTCTTCGGCCATGAAACCCTTTCTGATGGCCCTACCAAGCTCGGTTTTAATGGGGATATTCTGAAGGTTCGGATTCTGTGAGGACATGCGCCCTGTGGTTGTGCCCGATTGAATAAAATGCGCATGTAGGCGACCTTCTTTATCGGTCATTGGAGGGATGGTGTCTATATAAGTAGAAAGAAGTTTTTGCAGTTCTCGATATTCGAATATAAGCGGCACAATGGGATGAGAATCCCGCAGTTTCTCCAGCTCTGATTCTCGTGTGGAACGCGCGCCCCCTTCAGTCTTTTTTAATCCCTTAGCTGTCAGTGCTAGTTTATCAAACAGCATTTCCCCCAGCTGTTTAGGCGAATTAATGTTGAATTCCACGCCGGCCAGTTCCCATATCTTTTTTTCCAGTTTCTCTAGCTCTATATGATAAGTTTGTGAAAGTTCGTGGAAAAATTTAATATCTATCTTTACTCCTCTTTCTTCCATCTTTTTTATGACCGAGATCAAAGGCAGTTCGATATCCTCATAAACCTTTCTCAACCCCCTCTTATCAAGCTCGGCAAATATCATCTCACTAGCTTTCATGAAATCGTTATTTCTGGCAAATTCGCAGATTTCTTCCAAACCAGGCTCGGATCGGTTGGAATCAATGAGCCATAGCGCAATACCGGTTTTCCTGATCTCTTCAGGTGAAATATTTTGGAATAAAGGAACGGATGGATTGACTATTTTTGTCTCTTCCCTGATACCTAGGACGGACTTGAGGCGCGCTCCCAATGTACGGAAATCCAATTCATTAAAAAGCGCTATAGCTTTATCTACATCGATGATCTGGCGGAATTCTTTTTCCGGCAAAACAAAGTCCACAGGAGCATCACGCCTAATAGTCGCCAGCATCTTGCTGAATTCGGCTTCTTCTTTCCCGTTCTTTAGAAGCTCGATGATTCTGGGGGATATACCTGCTTTTTTTATTTTCTCCTCTCCTCCCTTCTTCTCAAGGATTGTATATATTTCCTCAATTCCCCCAAATTCCGTAATGAGCGTCGTCGCCGTCTTCTCTCCAATCCCCGCAATCCCAATAATATTATCTGACGGATCTCCGCGTAGTCCCTTGTAGTCCGCCAGTAATTTAGGTCCGAAGCCATATCTCGCCTTAACCCCTTTTTCATCATAAAGAACCGTATCTTTTATTCCTTTCTTCAGTGTATAGACCAGAACTTTTTTATCTTCTACCAGCTGTAGGGTGTCCATATCTCCGGAAGCCACGACAATTTCCATGTCAGGATCATTTTTCATTTTTTCTACAATGCTTCCTAATACGTCATCTGCCTCGAATCCGGCCTTGTCGTAAATGGGAATATTGAAGGATTTGAAAATATCCCTGGAGCGATTGATCTGTATAGACAGGTCGTCATCTATTTTCTTTCTCTGTGACTTGTATCCTTTGTAGGCATCATGCCTGTAGGTCGGCCCTGGTAGGTCGTAGCAGGCCACTAGATAATCAGGCTTCAATTCCTCAATGATCTTTATGATCATGGCAACCAGTCCGTACAAGGCGCCCGTCGGCTCGCCCTTCTTGGAGGCAAAGTCTGGGAGAGCATGGTATGCTCTGTGCAGGATGGCGTGCGAATCCAGTAGTACTAGTCTTTTCATTTCCCTATTGTACCTCAATTTCCCGAATATTTTCACTGATGAAATTAAAGGTGATTTTCTTCGTATTTTCGGGCAATATGTCCTTCACATTTTCTGGCCATTCAATAAGTATGAGATTATGTGGATTATTTACTAATGCCTCAAAATTAAGATTTTGCAATTCCTTTCCGCTCTCCAGCCGGTACGCATCGATGTGGATCAATCTAATAAAATGAGAATGTTTTGTCTCGTAAAGTTTTTCTATGACATAAGTCGGACTATTTACAATGTCGCTGACCCCCAGCTCTTTGGCCACCGCTTGAGTGAAAGTAGTTTTGCCTGAACCCAGATTGCCATAGAGACCAACGACGAGAGCACTGTCGCTATTGCTGTCGAGTGACGTTAGCCACTTTTTGGCAAAGAGTCTGGTCTCTTCGGGAGAATTTAAAGTAAATTTCTTCATGGAAAAACTATATCATAAAAAAATATAAAAGAAGAAGCCCCTACGTGAGAAGGGGCTTGAGAGATTTTGTAGTGGGGAATCTCTCTAGCGTGGCCGAATGTGGCCAATAGGAGGGATTTACTACCTAAAGACTTTTCCACCATTAACATTATCGTAATAACCTGGGAATGTAAATGGGGCGTCTATCATAACCGGGACATACCGGGGTGGAGAAACGTAGCTCTCGGTAGTATGCTTGTAAGGTCGTTGGGAAGTGTACTCCTCGTACACATTTCCATCATACCAGACTCGCGATGCGTGATTGTCTGTTCCTTGCCGGTGATGCATCTGATATCCTCCGAGGATGAGATGGCTTTCGCTCCTGCGAACAGGATTGGCGGGTTGAGCCGCCTGGGATATTGCATCCACTGGCTCCGGCGACTCATCCCAACGGATACTTGCGCATCCGGTGAGTAAGACCGCCAATACACTGACAGCTAACCATAATATTTTTTTCATAAGATGATCTTTCCTTTACCGTATTTTACACATTATATCATATATAGATATAAAGTCAAGAGCAGGACAAAAAGGTTCAATGTTATCATTAGGACAATGAAAAAGCTCCAGATAGTCATCATCGGTGCAGGTTTCGGCGGAACCGTGACCGCCAAAAATCTGAAAAAAATAATCGAATCAGGCAGGGCTGATGTCACGATCATTAATCCAGGAAATTATTTTGTCTTCCATCCTCTTTTACATGAAGTGGCTACTTGCGAACTTTCTCCGGATGCAGTCCTGGAACCAATAAAAAAATTTCTACGGCATAGCAGTGTGTCAATCATCAGGGACAGGGCCGAAAGGGTGGATCCATTGAATAAGCATGTGTATCTCTCCAGTGGAAGTATTGCCTATGATTATCTGGTCATTTCCTCCGGTTCAGAGACCAACTACTACGGCATTCCTGGAGCCAAGGAGCATACTCTTACATTGAAAGATTTGGACGATGCGGTAAAGATAAAAAACAGGCTCCTGGAAGTCCATGAGTCATGCGTCATAGTCGGAGCTGGAGCTACTGGCGTGGAATTGGCCGGAGAAATTGCAGAATTTAAAAAGGGTATGAGGATCAGCCTGGTATCCGCCAGCCCCGATGTCCTGTCGCAGTTCCCTGTTGAGCTTCGCGTCATTGCCCATGAACATTTGTTAAAAAAGGGAATTCACGTTATGACAAATGAAACTGTTGTCGAAATAAAGTCCGGTAAAATAATTTTCTCTGACAAATCCTTCATCGAGGCCGAGCTCATCATCTGGGTCGCCGGAGTCAAGCCTTTGACCATAGAAATCCCTGGAATTGAAAGGGAAAAGAACGGCAGATTCAAGGTAGATGAATTTTTGAGGATTACCCACGATATTTTTTCTCTTGGTGATGTTGCTGGTACTTCTCCGATGCTCGCGCAGGTAGCAGTCCAACAGGGTGTGGTCGTCGCAAAAAATATTATTGCCACCCTGTCTGGAGAAGAATTCATCCCATTTAAATTTAAAGAAAAAGGCCTGTTAGTCTCGCTAGGCCACTGGTTCGCCGTCGGAAAAATATTCGGGGTTGTTCTGAAAGGACCTGTGATGTGGTGGATATGGAGAACGGTCTACTTATTTAATTTTCATTCCTGGTCAAAAAGATTTGAGATCGCATGGGAGTGGACTCTAAACATTTTTAATCCCAGGAAGTATTCGCGTTAAACTTTAACTGTATAGGTCTCCACATCTACGGCATTATGGCCGATCATGGCTGATTCAATCTTTGCGCTTTCAGCGGAATTAACTGATACCAAAATATTTCCAGCCATTACATAATCTTCATATCTTTGGGCTTTTTCTCTGCCAACCCCTAGATTAGCAAGACCTCCGATAATTCCTCCCACAACAGCTCCACCGAAAGCTCCTGCAGCAGTCGTGCCTATGACGCCAGTTATTCCCAATGCGGCAAGTATCGGCCCTGCCGCCAGGAACGGTCCAACTACAGGTAGAATTCCTGCCGTAACTGCTATTCCTGCCAATACTCCAACAACTGCACCCGCACCGGCTCCTTTGGTTGCCCCTTCACCCGGCGTACTGGAACTGATTCGTTTGGCATCAATCTGTTTTATTTCATTTTTCGTATTCCTATATAGAAAAGATATGTCTGCGGTCGGCACTAAAAATTTATTGTGGATATAGTTGATCGCCTTCTCCGCATCTTCCCTGTTTGCAAATATTCCTATAATTGTTTTTTTCATACAGTTTGAGACGAAAAAATATTCTTGCTATTACCTCACCAGTTCTGCCGTCACGATTATTCTTGTGTCATAAGTTTTATATTCTCTGACCCACCTTCCATCGCATGTGATAAGCCGTAGGAGTGCCCTCTCACTTTCATTAAAAATCTGGTCTGTGGGAACTTCTGTGTATTCATACGTGTCCACGGATATGACCCTAAAATGGATTTGACGACCTTCTTTGTCATATATGTAAATATCATGGCCATCTTCCAGCTCCTCCAGTCGTTTAAATACTCCTTTCAATCCTAAACCATTATCAGAATGCCCGTCCAAGACAGCGCTTCCAATCTCCCCCGGCACAGGTCCATACTTGTACCAGCCAACAGTTTGAAATGTTCGCGGTGTCGCCATGGTACCGTTCTTGGCTACGCCAACTTCCTCTACTTTCGCATCTATGGAAATTGAGGGTATGTACAACCGGACAGGCCTCTTGAAGGACTGGGTGGGGGCAGGCGTTTCTACGGAAATAGGATCTGCGCTGGCTGAATAATTAAAATCAAAAGCACTCACCATCGAACCCCAGAACAACACTACGAAAATCGAGGCGAACATGAATGTCCACGCCATTACGAAATAATAGAAGATGGGATTATTTTTTTGCATTGCCGCATACGCAAAAACAGATGCCACGCACCTGTTTTTACTTTAACATTATTTAAGATAGAGATGTCCTGCGTCGGGTAAGGTAAGCAATTCCTGTAATAGCGGCGGCTCCGCTAACAATTAAAGCTAGCCAGGTAAGGATGGAATCTCCTCCTGCTCCTGTGTTAGGAACCCCTGGAGTGAAGGTACCCCCGCCTCCCCCTGTACCAGGAGTGACCACGACGCCAGCCGGCCCAGGAGAATTAGGATATATGATGCTACCTCCATATTGCCGTATAGATGGATCATAGTATGTCCCATTTGGGAAATAATATCTTTCCTGTCCGGTAGCTGTGTAATATGTGCCAGCATTTAGTCCTCCTGTGGTGCTATTGAAGCCATTGACCACTTGTCCGCTCTGGTTATAAAGCACCGGAGCATTTGGAGAAGGCGTGAACTGGGCCGAAGCTGTTCCAGACACTCCAAACACAAGTAATAGGGCTATTATCCCTGTGGAAATAATCTTTGTCATATATTTTGCAAGTTTGGCTTTTAATATCCGACCTTTGCTTTTACCGACGTGCCATAGTTCTTTCTATTACACTAACATGTTAAGGTCAGACAGAGATGTTTTTTTGAGGCACTAGAACCGCCTTGACGATCAGACGCTGATCGTATGTTTGTTTGCTACGGATGAATTTGCCGTGACAAGTGATTATTTTGAGATATGCCTGCCCTGATTCGTGAAAAACATATTCTCCAGGAAATTTATCTGTATCGTAGATTTCAGCCGCGACGATAGAATAGTGGAGCATCTTACCGTCACCCATTGTTACATATATATTGTCTCCGGGCTTCACCAATTTCAGATTCTTAAAGGGACCTGGCACCCTGTTTCCATTGTCTACATGCCCATCTATTACCGCGCTTCCGATTTTACCTGGGAGTGTGCCGTACTTATACCAACCAGCCTCTGTATAGTTGTTGGGTACATCCAGATTTCCCTCTTTAGTGATACCGATACTTATAACTGATGCGTTTACCTTTGCTTTAGGTATGATGATGCGAGTCGGCAGTGGTGCTGCGACTAGACTATTTACCTTCACTGCTGCCTCTGCTCTAAAAGAACATACTGTGGCGAAAAGTGTTACTGAAACAACTGTAAATATTATTTTTTTATTCTTCTTCCAATCCATTGGTACAAAACTATACCATAGCTAAATTTAAAAACTATATACTAAACACTGCTTTTATTGCTTGTTATGACGATATGCTGTATTTCCTTGCTTGCCAATTTTCTTTTCTCCTTGCTAGCTTTTATGAACTCCGTAAATAGGGGGTGCGGTCGCAATGGGCGAGCTAGAAATTCCGGGTGGAATTGAGTTCCGAGAAAAAAAGGATGCGCGTTTCTAGGTAATTCAGCGATTTCCATGAGTGTCCCATCAGGGGATTTGCCAGAAAAGACGAGGCCTCCTTTCTCCAGTCTGGCTATATATCTCGGATTCACTTCATAGCGATGACGATGTCTCTCTTTGACAGTTGGCGTGCCGTAAGCCTGATAAGCGATGGAATCTCTCAAGAGTTTTGTTGGGTACATTCCGAGTCTCATCGATCCTCCATAGTTTCCCTCGGCGATTTTTTTCTTCTGGTCCGGCATGATGTCAATGATGAGATGCTGGGATTTTGGATTTATCTCCGCGGTGTGAGCATCTGGAAGATTGAGGACGTTTCTGGCGTACTCTATAGCCATGAGTTGCATGCCGTAGCAAAGGCCGAAGTATGGGATTTTGTTTTCACGTGCGTGGCGAATGACATTGAGCTTGCCTTCTATTCCTGTCTCACCGAATCCTCCTGGCACTAGAATGCCGTCATATTTTTGAAGCACTGAATAATCAGGATTCTCTGTTTCAAAGTCTCGGGCGTTTATGGTGTGGATTTTTGGCTTCACCTTATTAGCGCAAGAGGAATATTTAATTGCTTCCAAAACGGAGAGGTACGCATCAGTAAGAACGAAGTCGCCTGTATTGAAATATTTTCCGACAATGGCGATGTTCACTTCTTCATTGAAATTTTTGACGCCTTGGGCGAATTTTTTCCATTCGCCAAGTCCCTCGCCTTTTCTTGACTCCAGCTTGAATGCCTTCAGTATTATTTCCCCAAGCTTATCCTTATCAAAATTCAAAGGAACATCATAAACACTATTGATGTCCGGAGCAGATATGACATTGCCCGTAGGAATATTGCAGGCGATCGAGATTTTCTCCTTTCTCTTTGCGTCGATCGGCTCCTCGGCTCTCCCTATGATTATATCGGTATGAACTCCGTATGAGGCCAGCTGATGAACTGCGTTCTGTGTAGGTCGAGACTTCATTTCTCCAATTTTTGATGGAATCGGCAGGTAGCTCACCATCACGAAAAGCACATCATCAGGATGTTTTATTTTCAGAAGTCTAGCTCCTTCAATGAACATTATATTTTGATAATCTCCGACTGTTCCACCGATCTCAATTATGGAAATATCTGATTTGTTTATTTTTGCAGCGTGGATATAACGCTGGATTATTTCATCCCGAATATTCGGAATAGCTTCTACGCACTTTCCTCCATATCCAAGATTCCTTTCTCTATCAATGACCGATTTGTAAACCATACCTGATGTCACATAGTCTTCCGGATGAGCATCTCTGTTTAGAAACCTTTCATAGTTTCCCATATCCTGGTCGGTCTCGAGTCCGGAATTTAAAACAAAAACCTCACCGTGTTCAGTGGGGTTCATGGTGCCGGCATCGACGTTGAGATATGGATCTACCTTTGCTAGATTTACACTGAAGCCTTTTGACTGAAGGAGTGTGCCGATCGCAGAAGTCGCGATTCCCTTCCCCACTCCCGACATTACTCCTCCGACGACGAAAATATATTTGTGATTTATTTTTTTCTTCTTAGCGTCGGCTACTTTCTTCACAACTGCCTTTCTGGCTGGTTTCCTTTTCATAAATCTATTTTACCAAAGGGGCAGGTACTGTCTACCTTTACACATTCAAATATCTGCGTACTGCTAAATAGCTTGATATTGCCCCTAATAGTATTCCGGATCCCATAATAATTCCGAAAATCTCTCCAAAGTTCTGCTTGAAATAGTTTGAGAAGACATTCACAATAAGGCTGAAATCCTGCGTTCCTTGGACTCCAGCAAATTTGATGATAGCTAAGTCGCTGTAGAAGGCAAAGACGGCTAGGACGATGAGAGTAAGAATTCCGGAGATTATTCCGTACATTATTCCCGACATGACGAACGGTCCGCGAATATATGAGTTTGATGCTCCCACAAGCTTCATGACTGATATTTCATCTTTGGAGTTATATATAATAAGGCGGATAGTATTGAAAATAATAATGATCGCTACGACTACAAGAATCGCCGCTAGGACCAATGCAGTCTTCTGAACTGCCGGGATGATACGCCCAAGTCTTTCTATGACCAGCTTGTTCTGATTATAATTCACTTTGTCTATGATAGCTGTTCCGTCTCTTGAAAGTGAGTCTTTGCTATCCAGGAAGTTAGAAATGCCGGCATATTGAGAAGGTTCTTTGGCTTTGATATTTAAAACAGCAGGGAATGGATTGCTACCGATTTCTTCAAGTCCTTGGAGAATGAGTGTATTATCCTTCCATTTATTCTTGAAGGTCGAGAGAGCTTGTTCTCTGGAGATATATTCTACCTTGTCTACCTCAGGAAGCTTTTCTATCGTTTTTTTCAATTCTAATATGCCCGTCTCCTGCGCATTTAGCGTGAAGTATACGTTTATATCGACTTTGTTTTTCACTTCCTCGATGAGTGTCTGTCCAAAGGCGCTTCCAAAAATAAGTGCCCCGAAGGAAGAAAGCGAGAGAGTTAGAACGATCAATGCCGCGAATGAAAGGAATCCGTTTCTCCAGAAATTTACGAATCCTGTTCGGATTATTCTCTTAAAATATATGATGATCATAAAATATATTTACCGTGCTTATCGTCGCGAATAATTTTGCCCTGCTCCATGGTCAGCACTCTTCCCCCCACCCTGTCTACCACCTCTTTATTATGCGTGGTTAAAAGGACAGTCGTGCCAAGCTCATTGATTTTCTGAATTATTTTTACGATTTCCAGAGTATTGATGGGGTCGAGATTTCCTGTAGGTTCATCTGCGATGATGATATCTGGCTGGTTCACGATTGCCCTGGCGATAGCAACTCTCTGCTTTTCTCCTCCGGAAAGCTGATGTGGAAAATTCCACATCTTATCGCCAAGATCCACAAGGTCCAAGACATACGGCACATCAGAAGCAATCTCTTTGTCCGTTTTGCCTGAAGCTTCCATGGCAAAAGCAATATTTTCATAGGCCGTTTTATTACGTATAAGTCGAAAATCTTGAAAAACCGTGCCGATTCGACGTCGAAGCTTGTTCATTTCGCCTTTCTTGAGCTTGTGGATATTTTTTGATTCAAAAAAAATCGCTCCCTGCGTCGGTCTGTCCTCTGCAATGAGCATTTTCATAAGAGTTGTCTTTCCTGCGCCGGAATGTCCTACAATCGTGACAAATTCCTTTGCGTCTACAGTAAAACTGACGGAATCAAGAGCAATTGATTCGTCCGGATATACTCTTGTTACTTTATCGAAGTAAATCATATTTGCATTATATCAGAAATTCATCCAAATCGCCCTCGAGAACCTTGTCTACCTGCGAGGTTTCTACGTTTGTTCTGTGGTCTTTGACCATCTTATACGGATGCATTACATAGGAACGTATTTGATTGCCCCACTCTATAGACGTGGTTTTGCTGATATACATACCCTTTTCCTTGGCCACCCTCTCGTCTTCCATCAATTTAAATATTTTACCTCTCAAAATATCCAGTGCCTTCTCCTTATTTTGCGCCTGCGAGCGCTCGGATGTCACATAAACAGAGAGTTTTGTCGGCACATGAACAATGCGCACCGCTGTTTCTCTTTTATTTACATTCTGACCCCCGGGACCGCCAGACTTGGCAATGGATATATCCAAATCTTTTTCCGGCAGTACAATATCCGCGCTGTGTGTCTTTTCAAATTTCGGAATGACCTCTACCATGGAAAAAGAGGTGTGACGAAGCTGTTTTGCATTGAATGGAGAGACTCTCACCAGGCGATGGACTCCGGACTCGTTCTTCAGAATACCGTAGACATTTTTCCCGCTGATTTCTATTGTTATGTTTCGATAGCCTCCATGATCATTTTCATTGGCGTGAATCAGATGCATCCCCCAGCCTTTCTTCTCCGCAAATTTTCTGTACATTCTATATAGCATGGATGAAAAGTCCTCCGCATCATCTCCTCCCGCTCCTGAAAAAATGGTCATGATTGCGTCACCTCTGTCATACTTTCCACCCTTTCCTCCATTAGCAATTTCTTCTTTTATATCATTCAGCTCCTTGACCATTGCCTGCGCTTTGTTCTTATCAGTCCAAAAATCGGCGCTTTGCATAAGCGTTTCGATTTCTTCTATCCTTTTCTTCTGGTCTTCCATAATCTCAATATACTATAT
>CAYGIZ010000011.1:0-2355 GCA_964350075.1 uncultured Candidatus Saccharibacteria bacterium
CTTTCATATATGGGGGATCATAGCGTTGATAAAAAGATGAATAAAGCGGAAGCGGCCAGAGAGGCATTCAGCTCCGATACCAAACTCAAAAAAGAAACAGAATCTTTTATTAAGGTTTCAAAGGGTGATGTAAAAGAAAGATTGAAATCCTGGAATAGATACTTCAGCCGATATCAGACTCCGGCTCATGCCTTGCCAATAAGAGAAAAAGTTGCTGTTCTGGAAGCGAAGATCATGAAGAAGCAGACTTCCAGAAAAGAAGGTTATATTGATCCCCAGACTGGAAATTTTATAGAAGCGTCTGAAAATAAAATGAGAACAATCATGCGGACTCATGAGGACGAGGCTGTCCGAAAGGCATGCTTTGAAGCCATGAATCAGCTTCCTTACGATACGCTGGATGACTATCTTGAAGTCATAAAATTGAGAAATGAATTTGCCAGGGCTCTGGGGTACGAGGATTTCTACGATTATAAGCTGCAGACAGTCGAAGAAATGTCGAAGAAAGAGCTGGTTTCTATTTTTCACAGTATTTATGAAAGGACAAAATATGCTTTCAAGAATATTAGAAAGTTGGAGAAAGCAAAACCAGGACTGCGAAAACCCTGGAATTTCAGCTACATGATGGCTGGAAGTTTTGTGAAAGAAGAAGATCCATATTTCCAATTCGAAGACGCATTGATGTACTGGGGAAAATCATTTTCGGCTCTAGGCGTGGATTTCCAAAAAGGAACACTGACTTTGGATCTGATAGACAGAAAAGGAAAGTATAATAACGGTTTCTGTCATCAGCCGGTCATGGTGCATTTTAAGGGGACAAAGATGGTTCCTGGAGCCAGCAATTTCACATGCAATGCAGTGCCTGGACAGGTTGGTTCCGGTCTTCAGGGACTAATTACACTTTTTCATGAGGGAGGCCACGCTGCTCATTTCCTTAATTCAACTCAAAAAGATGTATGTCTAAATCATGAATATCCGCCAATGACTGTGGGGTGGGCGGAGACGCAGAGCATGTTCATGGATTCTATTTCGAGCAGTATAGAATGGAAGACAAGATACGCCAGGAATAAAGAAGGAAAAGCTTATCCCTTTGATCTTTATGAAAGAAAAATAAAGGCGCTTGACCCTCTCCGGCCGCTGGACATGATGGGGATATGCCGGATCATATTTTTTGAGAAGGAAATATATGAGAAAACAAATCTGACAAAAGAATTCATTATCGAAACAGCAAAAAAGATATACAGAAAATGCTTTGATTTTTCCGAAGATTCTCTAGGGCTCTTAAATACACCTCACATTTATTCTTGGAACAGTTCGGCTTATTATCATGGCTATGGATTGGCGGAGCTTGCGGTGGAGCAGTGGAGGGAGTATTTCTATAAAAAATACGGATACATAGCTGACAATCCGAAAGTTGGAAAGGAGATGCAGAATGTCTGGAAGTTCGGCTCCCTTTATTCCTCGAAACAATTTATAAAAATAGCGACCGGCAAGCCTCTTAGTCCGGAAGCCTTCATCAAGGCAGTGACGAAACCATTGGATAAAGTATTGAAGGAGGCAAAAGAAAAGATAAAGAAATTGGAAAAAGTTCCTATTTACTCGAAGCCCATCCGCCTAAATGCCAGAATAAATATGGTTCATGGAAAAAAGAAGATTACTGACAATAAGAAAAGCTTTGAGGAGATGGATGGGAAATATCGTGCGTGGCTCAAAACCTTGTGATAAACTAGCAATATTATGACGTCATCCGAAATCCGCCAGAAATTCCTCAAATTCTTTGAAAAAAGAGGTCATGCGATAGTGCCCTCATCTCCTTTAGTTCCTGAAAATGATCCAACAACGCTTTTCACTGGCTCCGGAATGCAGCCAATGGTTCCCTATCTGCTCGGTGAGAGTCATCCTCTTGGTACCCGCATTGCTGATTCTCAAAAATGTTTTCGCACGGTGGACATAGATGAGGTTGGAGATAATCGTCATACTACTTTTTTTGAGATGCTTGGAAATTGGTCGCTGGGCGATTATTTTAAGAAAGAACAAATCGAATGGATGTTTCAATTTTTGACGGATGAGATAGGAATCGATCCGGCCAAGCTCTATGTTACAGCATTTATTGGGGATGATAAAAATAATATTCCTAAAGATATTGAGTCTGCGGGACTATGGAAAAACCTTTTTTCCCAGAGGGGAATTGAGGCAAAAGAGGTAGAAATTGGCAGTGAAGAAAATGGATACGAAGTTGGCATGCAGGCAGGGCGTATATTTTTCTATGATGCAAAGAAAAACTGGTGGAGCAGGGCAGGAGTTCCAGAAAAGATGCCGCCAGAGGAACCTGGGGGACCGGATTCCGAGATGTTT
>CAYGIZ010000011.1:2365-12392 GCA_964350075.1 uncultured Candidatus Saccharibacteria bacterium
TTTTATGAATTCACAGATGTTCCTCATAATGAAAAATTCGGAAAATTCTGCCATCCTAACTGTGACTGCGGACGCTTTCTGGAGATTGGGAATAATGTTTTCATGGAATATAAGAAAAATACCGCTGGAACATTTTCGAAATTACCAAAAAGTAACGTGGACTTTGGAGGGGGACTAGAGCGTTTGGCTATGGCTGCTACAAACTGCCCGGATATAATAAAGGTTAACCATCGACCAATTATAGAATATATTGAGCATTCTTCTGGAAAAAAATATGGAGAGAAGCCCGATGAGACGAGAGCATTCAGAATAATTGCTGACCACATGAAAGCATCAGTCTTTTTAATTTCTGATGGAGTAAGTCCTTCAAATACTGATCAGGGGTATTATGTTCGCCGTTTGCTTCGTCGGGCGGTAAGATTCAGCGATTTTTTGGGTATTAACAAAAGCATTCTTTCTGACATCATAGATTCTATCGTTCTCATATATGCAGATTCATACCCGGAAATTTCAGCAAAGTCTTCTATGATTAAGAAAGTTATTAATGAAGAAGAAAACAAATTCCGCGAGACTCTTTCCAAGGGTCTGAAAGAATTCGAAAGAGGAACAGACGCTTTCACATTATTCTCCAGCTACGGTTTCCCTCTGGAACTTACTCTGGAACTGGCAAAGGAAAAGGGCATCACAGTCGATGTGGAAAAATTCAATGAGGAATTCAAAAAGCACCAGGACCTTTCCCGCTCCGGGGCTGAAAAGAAATTCAAGGGAGGACTGGCGGATGAAAGCGAAATGTCCGTCAAATATCATACTGCCACGCACCTATTACACCAGGCACTTCATGATGTGCTAGGGGATGGAGTCACACAGAAGGGTTCGAATATCACTCCGGAAAGACTGCGCTTCGACTTTTCCCACGGAGCAAGGATGACTGATGAAGAAAAAAAGAAAGTAGAGGAAATAGTGAATCAGAAAATAAAAGAAGGCCTGCCTGTTAATAAAATAGTACTGCCGATAGCGGAAGCGGAAAAAACCGGAGCAAGACATTTCTTTGGCGAGAAATATGGAGAGCAGGTCTCCGTCTACTATATCGGAAAAGACATGCAATCTGCATATTCGAAAGAATTTTGCGGAGGACCTCATGTGGAAAACATTGGAAACCTTGGCACATTCAGGATACAAAAAGAAGAATCTGTCTCACAGGGAGTGAGGAGGATAAAGGCGGTGCTTGAATAAAAAAATATCATGATATAATAGGCGAATGGATAAGGCTCTTTCTCCCCACTATTCTCTCGTTGTTGAAATACAAAGTGACATGGTCAGCGGATCTGTTGTTCATTTCTCTGAAAATGCAGAACCTGTGATAATGTACCATGTCTCGGCGCGATCAGACCACAAGGATCAGCGCAGCTCTGACCATATCACTCGGACCATGCTAGCTCTAGTGGAGAATATCTCCGCTAAAATAATTCGGGACGGAATGGGTAGGTCAATAGGGGATGTACACTTTGTCCTTTCTTCGCCGTGGGTAGTCTCCAAAGCAAAGAAGGTGAGAGTTGAATATGAAGAAGAGATGGTAATCAGTTCCGATATCGTAGAGAGCATAGTAGAAGAGGGAAGGAACAAGGTACTGGGAGAATCCGATGAAGATATTGTTCTCATTGAGCAGAAGATTTGTGATATACAACTTAATGGATACTCCGTTGATTCTTATGTGGACAGGAAGGCTAGAAGACTGGAAGTTTCCTTTGTCTTGAGTTTGAGTTCAGATGAGGTAATGAAGAAGATGCGCTTGGCTGTTTCAAAGCATATCCATTTTCATAATGATTACTATCATTCGGCATTTCTTCTGCACTATGTTTCGGCTAGAATGAGTGCAGTGGATGGAGAAGAGTATGCTTTGGTCCATGTGCACGGCGAACTTACCGATATTGTGACTATCAGAGGAGGATTTAGTTCAGATATCGGATCTTTTCCTTTTGGATCGTCTACACTACTGCGCAACATTTCGGAGGCGTTGCCTGGGCATGGTCATGAGTCTGTAAAATCACTCCTCTCTATGCACGAAGAGCAGAGGATGGACGATGAGCATGGAAGGAAAATTGACGCAGTTGTTTCAGCGATTATTCACAGATGGCATGAAGACTGTATGAAAATGCGCCTGCCGGACAGGATCAGGCTCATAGCAATCAATCATCCGGGAATATTCAAAAAAATTCTGGAGAAGAAGGACAGAAAAGTCATGGTTTTCGATGGGCCTCTTATAAAAATCTATGCTTCTGCTCTCAATAGTGTGATGCCTGTGATATAATGTAAAAAAGCAAATGGAAAAAGGAAGAAAAAATATAGTTCAGGATGTTATTCCCTCCGAGGAAAGAACCATAAGGAGAATTCCGGTTAGGCCTGCCGAGACGCCTGTGCGTATGAGCCGTGTCAGAGCTATTCCTCCTCCCGCAAGACTTCCAGTCAGGAGGAGCAGATTCTCCGGTATAGTCGTATCATTTTTGGTAGTATTTTTTGGTATTGCGGTGATTGCTGTAGCTCTTTCCCTGCTTTATTCAAAGGCATCGGTGACTATTACGCCCAAAACCGCAAATTTTGATGTTAAGGGAACTTTTACGGCGAAAAAAGAACCAGGCTATCCTCTTGCCTATGATGTGACAACTTCAAGTGAGACTGCCCAACAAACTATTAACGCGGCTGACGGACCCCTGATTCAAACCAAGGCAAAGGGAACCGTCTATTTGTATAACGAGCAGAAGGTTCCGCAGAAAATAGTGGCTGGCACCCGGCTCTCAAATGCTTCCGGAAAAATATACAGGACCACTTCAACTGTGACTATTCCTGCCATGGGATCAGCACGCGGAGCCATATCTGTGGGAGTCATAGCAGATCAGGCTGGTGCTCAATATAATATGTCTCTTAATGACACCGACATTAGCTTCAAAGTAGTAGCCTATAAAGGCGGTGAGAAGTACTCCGTGGTCTATGGAAAGTTAAAAACCGCGGTCAGCGGAGGCTTTTCCGGAAGCAAGAAGGTGATCTCCCCGGCAGCCCAGTCGGCAGCAGTAGAAAGCCTCAAAGAATCATTAAAAACGAAATTGGTCTCAAGAGCAAAAGAACAAGTGCCAAAAGACCATATTTTTTACGACAATGCCTATACTATTGAGTACGACATTCCTGAACCGGCCGCGAGTGACAAAAATACAGCCGTTATTCTCGTCAAAGGAACAATAAACGCCGTGACATTTAAAAAGGATGCTTTGCTTAAGGCAGTTGCAGGAAAGGAACTGGATAAATTCGCCGCTCCGACCTACCGTGTTGATATGATGGAAGATCTATCGTTCTTCATCATCAATGCCAAGGATTTTTCTCCAAAGAAAGGTATTCCTCTTATATTTAGCCTGAAGGGACCTATTACTATTGTTGGGACATTTTCTGAAGCTGCTCTGAAGAACGAGCTGAAAGGTACCTATTTGAAGCAAAGCAACGCCATCTTTTCCCGCTACCCAGCTATTGCCAATGCTTACGCCCTTATTACACCTTTCTGGATGAGATCATTCCCGAATTCACCCGAAAAGATAAGCATAGAAATAAAAGATTGACTTATTTTGAGTAGTTTGTTAATATAGTTGAACGTGCAAAAACCAGCAACGGAGATGGCATATGGGGTAGTAACCGAAGCGTTGCCAAACACGCTTTTTCGCGTCAAGATTGACGGAAAAGACGAGGTTGTAATGGCTTATTTATCCGGAAAGATGAGAATGCACCGAATCAAAGTTCTTATCGGAGACAAGGTTGAATTGACACTGGACTCCTATGGAGGACGTGCCCGCATAAGCAAGAGACTCTAGAATTATCATTTAAATCATGAAAGTAAAAGCATCTGTAAAGGCAATTTGTCCGAAGTGCAGCACTGTCCGCAGGAAAGGATATGTGTATGTGATCTGCACTGCGAATCCAAGGCACAAGCAGCGACAAGGATAATTTTTTATTTAATAAAATAATGCGTATATTAGGTATTACAATTCCAGATAACAAGAGACTAGAGATCGCCCTCACCGAGCTCTATGGTGTTGGAAGATCCAGGTCTATTCACATTTTGAATACGGCCAAAGTTGACACGGCTTCAAAAGCAAAAGATTTGTCTGTTGAGCAGGAAAATGAAATCAGGAGGATTGTGGAATCCTTCCGAATCGAGGGAGACCTCAAGAGAGAAGTTGCTTCAAACATCAAGCGCCTAAAAGATATAAAATCCTATCGAGGTTCACGTCATGTCAAGAGGCTTCCTGTACGTGGACAGAGAACAAAGACCAATTCGCGGACTCTTAGGGGAAATGTCCGAAAGACCATGGGCTCGGGACGAAAGAAAGAAGAGAAGAAATAAAATAATTATTTATGGCCAAGAAGATTGTTACAGCTGAAAACGGAAAGGATAAGAAGGAGGAAGCTCCAAAGCAGGCTTCGTCTGCCCGAAGACGCCTGGATGTCGGAATCCTCCATGTTCAGTCTACCTACAACAATACAAAAGTTCTTCTTACCGACAAGGACGGAAATGCCGTCATCTGGTCTTCAAGCGGTTCTCTGGGATTTAAGGGCGCCAAAAAGGGAACTCCTTTTGCGGCGGCGAAAGTTGGAGAGACCCTGGCTCTGAAAGCGCAGAATTTTGGGCTGAAGGAAATAGATGTCGTGGTAAACGGCGTCGGATCTGGACGAGAGTCGGCGATCCGGGGGTTTATTTCAAAAGGAGTAAACATTGTTTCAATCAGAGACAATACTCCTGTTCCCCACAATGGTCCTCAACCTAAAAAACCTAGGAGGGTATAACATTTAAATATATGATAATCGGACCAAAATATAAAATAGCAAGACGACTTGGAGCTCCTGTCTTTGAAAAAACACAGACGCAGAAATATGCTATGCGCCAGAATCAGGAAGGGCAGGGAGCTGGTAAGCAGGGAAAGGGACGTCCAAAAGCCAAGAGCAACTACGGACTAGGCTTGCTGGAAAAACAGAAGGCCCGATACAGCTATGGGATAACATCCAAACAGTTTACAAAGTACGTCAAGCAGGCGATCGAGAAGAAGGGAAGTTCCGCTGAACTCCTCATTAGAACCTTGGAAAGCCGACTGGACAATGTTGCTCTTAGATCTGGTTTCGCACCTACTAGACAGGCAGCGCGCCAGATGACTTCTCATGGACACCTCACTGTCAACGGAACCATTGTAACTATTCCTTCATACCAAGTGAAGGTTGGAGATACCATCTCTATCCGCGAAGGTAGCAGGAAAAAGGCTCTCTTTGCGACTCTAGATGAGAGGCTCAAGACTGTGAAGTTTCCGGCGTGGCTGAAGGTGGATTTTGATAAAAAGGAGATTGCGATAGCAGGAGTTCCTGCTGCGGACCAGAGCGAGCTCTTGTTCAGTGTGCCTGCAGTACTGGAATTTTTTAGCAGATAAAATTATTAGTTATTTTTTTAAAACATATGTCAATGCATAATATTATACTTCCATCAAAGCCAAAGATCATCCGAGAGGAGGGTTTGACAGGCATTTATGAAATTGACGGCTTTTATCCGGGTTACGGACACACACTTGGCAACTCACTTCGACGCATCATCCTCTCCTCTCTTCCCGGTGCGGCAGTCACGAGAGTCAAGATCAAGGGCGTGGAACATGAGTTCTCTTCTATAGACGGTGTAAAGGAGGATGTGATTACACTGCTCCTTAATTTAAAGAGATTGCGCATTCGTCTTACAACAGACGAACCGCAGGTCATCACCCTCAAGGCAAAAGGAATAAAATCCCTCACCGCCAAGGACATAGATGTGCCTGGACAGGTTGAAATATTGAATCCAGAACTTCCAATAGCTACTCTAACAGATAAGGGAGCGGATCTGGATATGGAAATCACGGTTGAAAAAGGATTGGGATATGTTCCAAAGGAATCTCTTCATAAGGACAGGGTTGACATCGGCACTATTTCTCTAGATGCGACATTCACGCCTATTCGAAAAGTAAATTATGAAGTCGAGAACATGCGAGTCGGAGACAGGACAGATTTCAATAGGCTGCGCATCACTATTGAGACTGACGGAACGCTTACTCCGCAGGAGGCCTTGGAAAATTCTATCAGTATTATGATCTCGCAGCTCAAGGCAATTATCGGTTTCAAGGAGGAGGAAGTCATAGAGCAGGTTAAGGAAGAGGTCGAGAAAGAAGGTGCTGCTGGCGCAACCAAGGGCGATATTGATGTAGAATTCCTAAAAACACGAATCGATTCAATTGGACTTTCTGCCAGAACAGTTAAATCTCTGTCTAATGCAAACATACGGACGATCGGAGGATTGACGAGGAAGAAGGAGGTTGATATCCTCGATATCGAGGGACTTGGAAGCAAGGGTGTCCAGGAGATCAAGAAAGTGTTGGCTCAATACAACATCACATTAAAGTAATTTATGAGGCATCATTCATCAAAAAGAAAATTTGGACGGGAAATGAACCAGAGGGACGCTCTGATGCGATCTCTTTCCCGCAACCTGATAAATGAAGGCCGCATCACCACGACTCTTGCCAAGGCCAAGTCATTGAGGCCATTTGTAGAGAAGCTTGTCACAAAGGCAAAGAGCGGAACACTGGCTTCACGAAGAATCGTCCTCTCTAGAGTGCATGGTGAAAAAGAAACAAGAGAGCTTTTTGATAATATTTCAAAAAAATACAAGGATAGGAACGGCGGATACATCAGAATTGTCAGATTGCCTCGACGAGCGCTTGATGCAGCTCCGATGGCCATGATTGAATTTGTTTAAATATATGAACTACACTATTGATGCAAAAGGAAAAAGAATCGGACGAGTCGCCAGCGAAGCGGCGGTTTACCTCATGGGCAAAAATTCTGTAAAGTTCGCTAGAAATCTGGCGCCGGCAGTAAAGGTTTCAATCATCAATTGCTCAAAGGCCTACATAAACGCCAAGAAAAAGCAGGATAAGGAATACGTGACTTTCACCGGTTTCCGAGGAGGAATCAATACCGAGAAACTCGCAGATCTGATCGAAAGGAAAGGAACGGGAGAAGCTTTCAAAAGAGCTGTCTACAGGATGCTCCCTTCCAACAGCCTTCGAAAGGAGATGATGAAGAATTTAACAATTACAGAATAATATTATGATAGCCACCAAAACTTCAGAAAGGTATATAGAAACAGTTGGTCGCAGAAAGACGGCTATTGCCCGCGTACGTATAACTCCCGCTACAAAAGCTTCCTGTGAGATAAACGGAAAAAGCATGGAGGAATATTTCCCTACTCGAAGCCTGCAGATCACAGCCGGAGAATCTTTTTCAACATCCAAATTGACTGAAACAAAGTTCAAAGTGACAGCACTTATAAAAGGCGGTGGTATCAGCGCGCAGGCTGGTGCTCTCCGACACGGCATCGCCAGAGGATTGATAGAATACGACAAAGAGTTGAGAGGAAAGCTCAAGAAAGCTGGACTATTGAAGCGCGATCCACGAGCCAAGGAAAGAAGGAAATTCGGTCTCAAGAAGGCGAGAAAGTCTCCACAGTGGTCTAAGAGATAGTTTAAAATTATGGATAACGAAGTCCAGAAATTAAAGGAAGAGCTCGAAAAAGCCCTTGCTGAAAAGCAGGAATATCTTGACGGCTGGCAGAGAGCCAAAGCTGACTTTATAAATGCTCGCAAGAGAGATGAAGAGGCGCAGAAAGAATTTACAAAATATGCTAATGAAGGATTGATCGCGGAACTTGTGCCGGTTCTTGATAGCTTCAATATGGCGATGGGGAATAAGGAGGTGTGGGAAAAGGCGGATAAGAATTGGAGGACTGGAGTGGAATACATTGCCAATCAGCTCAAGAAGACTTTAGAGGATTATGGTTTGAAAGAAATTGATCCCATTGGACAGAAATTTGATCCTTTGAGGGATGAGGCTATTGAAGATGGGAAGGAGAGTGATATAATTACTACTGTTGTTCAGAAAGGGTATTCATTGAATGGTAAGATATTAAAAGCACCCAAGGTGAAAATTGGAGAAAAAAAATAAAACATGCTTACGCCATATTCTCGATCAAAATTCATCACAAAAATACTTACCTCGGCGTCTGGAGAGCAGTTTCGAGTTGTCTTTCTAGTTGCTATCGTAGACGGCCAGCTCAAGGCGCAAGTTATTTCTGCAGAAAAGATTTCTGTAGCTTGCCTGCCCGAATTTAAAATAAAATCTCCTGTAACTTTTACATATATTCCAGCATCTAATCCTGTAATTTCATTATTTAATCCGCTTTTCTTTTTCAACAGTCAACCAACCAGAGCACCAGCGTACTAGGTGTGTTCAATTCAGTTCATTACAAATCGATCTAATTAAACAAAATCAACATGTCCAAAATAATAGGAATTGACCTGGGTACCACCAACTCTGCTATTGCGGTGATGGAAGCTGGTACTCCGAAAATATTAGAAAATGCGGAAGGTGCAAGAACTACGCCTTCCATCGTCGCGCAGTCAAAGACCGGAGATAGAATGGTCGGGCTTCTAGCCAAGCGCCAAGGCGTGACGAATCCAAAAAATACTATTTATCAAATCAAAAGATTCATCGGCCACAACTTTGACGATCCTGCGGTGCAGAAAGACCGTGCGTCAGTACCTTTTGAGATGCAAAAATCTTCTACGGGAGGCATTGAAGTGAAAATGGGCGACAAATGGTATCGACCGGAGGAAATTTCCGCGATGATCCTTACTAAACTGAAGAATGATGCAGAAGCCCGCCTTGGTGAAAAGGTCACGGAGGCAGTAATCACCGTCCCTGCTTACTTCAACGATGCTCAAAGACAAGCTACAAAAGACGCGGGCAAGATCGCCGGTCTTGATGTAAAGAGGATCATAAATGAGCCAACAGCTGCGGCACTTGCCTATGGCTTCAACAAGAAAAAAGATGAAAAAATCGCAGTCTTCGATTTCGGAGGTGGTACTTTCGACATATCTGTTCTGGAAGTAGGAGATGATGTTGTCGAAGTTAAATCCACGGATGGAGACGCACACCTTGGAGGAAAAGATATTGATCAGAAGATTATCAATTGGCTGGCTGAAGAATTCAAGAAAGTTTCTGGAGTTGATGTCAGAAAAGACGCTCTTGCGTTGCAGAGGCTCGATGAAGCGGCAGAAAAAGCGAAAATTGAACTTTCTACGGCGGTACAGACAGAAGTAAATATTCCATTCATCACTTCTACAGCAGATGGTCCTCAACACCTGCTCATCACCATGACTCGCGCAAAGTTGGAAGAGTTGACTAAAGAATTCATCGATCGAGCTCTAGCAATCACAAAGAAAGCCATGGAAGCATCACCATTTAAAGTTGGTGACCTGCATGAAGTGATTCTCGTCGGAGGTCAGACACGCATGCCCGCTATGCAAAAAGCGGTGAAGGAGTTCTTCGGAAAGGAGCCTCATATGGGGGTCAATCCTGACGAAGTGGTTGCGGTAGGTGCTGCTATTCAGGGAGGAATTCTAGGTGGAGATGTCAAGGATGTTCTCTTGCTCGATGTCATCCCTCTTTCCCTAGGTATTGAAACCATGGGAGGAGTAGCTACGAAATTGATCGAAAAAAATACGACGATTCCCACCCAGCGCTCCCAAACTTTCTCTACGGCTGCAGACAATCAAACATCGGTAGAGATTCATATTACCCAGGGTGAAAGGGCAATGGCGGGAGATAATAAATCTCGCGGACGATTTATCCTGGATGGAATTCCACCAGCTCCAAGAGGACAGCCACAAGTCGAAGTGACATTTGATATTGATGCCAATGGAATATTAAATGTGACGGCAAAAGACAAGGCAACGGGCAAGGCAAATTCTATCAAGATTACGGCAAGCTCTGGACTTTCAAAAGAGGAAGTAGAGAAAATGAAGAAAGATGCAGAAGCAAATGCAGCAGAAGACGCCAAGAAAAAAGAAATGATAGAGGCGAAGAATATAGCAGAGCAGCTAATATATACCGCAGAAAAAGCTATGAAAGATGCTGG
>CAYGIZ010000012.1:0-12272 GCA_964350075.1 uncultured Candidatus Saccharibacteria bacterium
GGCTTTTATTATATATAGAATGGTGGATGATACAACTTGACAAAAATGCTGTGAGATGATTTACTTTTAACGGAAGTGCTAGCAAACCCTCATAAACAAAACGCAAAAATTCTCCAGCCGACTTGAATCGGTTTTGGAAGGGACTCGAATCCCCGTTAAAATGTGGTAGCAACGCACAGAAAAGGATAGAATGAAAAGCAAAAATATGAGTACAGAACAGATTCAGTTCCTGTTGAAAATGCGGCTGATCAATTCACAAATATGCTCTAACCTTGAAAAGAAGGGCTGGTCAATCAAAAAAGGATATGTAGAAGCAAAGAAAGGGCGTTTGATGTCTTGTTTTATTGGATTCTTAATAGTAGGAATCTATGTTGTTACCGCCTTGATTCACTCACCGACCGGATTTAAGCTCGTTTTGATGATATTGTACAGTGCTCTATTCTGGTTAATATGGGAATTACGATTCACAGCTTTCGAGGAAAAGATCAACCACCTTCAGAAAGCATACAATCATCTGAATCCAAATAGGCCATATTGCCTTCACAAGGATTGGGATCAACTGCAGAAGGACGCTGTTGAAGTCCTCAAAACTCTTGGGGATGATCTGGAAAGGTTAGAAAATTCGGTGGGAATAACATCGAAAATGACTAATGACGCCAGGTTAGACTTTAAGAATTCCCATGCGATCTATGTAGAGGCCGGCCTCTGCGAAAAAGACCAGAGACTTTATATCCCAAGCAAAAAGAAAGCTATGTGAGACGAGGCCTTCCGCCAAGCTCTTTCGGCCAAGGCGGTAGCCGGCAGGATAGAAGCAGCTGTCGCAAAAATGAGTTAACTTTCACCCCACGCGTAGTCTCTCTCACAGAGATTGCGCGTGAACTTTATTATGTCACTTGTGAGCACTTTAGTTAACTAAAGTGGCTGGAGAAGAGGTAGGTGGGAGCGACCGGAATCCGTAGCTTGCAAACCCCATTATCTCATGCTATAGTACCCCCCAATGGAGACTATTCAAGCTATTCTACCGTACATTCAGATTGTACTAGCGATCGTCCTTGTTGCCGCTATCCTATTACAGCGCACAGGAGCACAAATAGGCGGGGCCTTTGGAGGCAGCGACAATTTCAGCTCGGCTTTTCACACGCGCCGCGGTTTTGAAAGGACCCTCTTCATTATTACCATTGTCATCGCGATACTATTTGCGGTTGGAGCTCTTATTTCGCTAATTTAATTTTAAATCTCATAACTCATGAGCAGAGAATTTCGTATTAAAGGGGGCGAGAAGATTCTTGCCATCATAAAGAACTTTTCAGCAACTCAAAAGGTTGTCTTTGGAATCTTGGTTCTTATTTGTGCCACAAGCGCCGTGTCTCTTGCCTGGAATGTGAATAAATCTTTCCTCATGCCTGTACCGACGCATGGAGGTAGGCTGGCAGAAGGGGTGGTGGGTCTGCCTAGATCTATAAATCCCGTTTTAGCTTTCACAGAAGTAGATCGAGACCTTTCCAGCCTCATTTACTCTGGACTAATGAAATACGAAGATGGCAGACTTGTCCCTGATCTTGCAAAAAAATATGCCGTTTCTAACGATGGCCTTACATATACATTTTCACTGAAGAGTGATATACGTTTTCACGACGGTAGGCCGGTGACAGCGGATGATGTAGAATTTACGATACAAAAAATCCACGATGGAATTATAAAAAGCCCTAGAAGGGCGGATTGGGCAAACATAGCGGTCAAGAAAATCAGCCCTTCAGAGATACAGTTCACCTTGAAACAGCCTTACGCACCATTTCTGGCAAATGCAACACTTGGAATATTGCCGAAACACATATGGAGCAAAGTGGATTCTGACCAGTTTATTTTCAGTCAATATAATATCGAGCCGATAGGTTCTGGTCCATATCAGCTTGAACACATCCAGCGGGACAGCGGGGGCATACCCCTTTATTATTCTCTGTCTGCTTTCAGTAGATACCATGAGGGAAAGCCTTTCATTTCCAACTTGCTCATATACTTCTTCCCAAACGAAAAATCCGCCATAGAAGCTCATCATGCTAGGATAATCGATTCACTTGCGCGGGCATCCGCTGGAAACGCAGCACAGCTGGCATCGACTACTTCTTCCGCCAATATCCTCCATACTCCCCTGCCTAGAATTTTCGGAATATTTTTCAATCAAAATCAGGCCCCTATTTTCACCAACAAGGAAGTGCGTCAGGCTTTAGACATGGCTACTGACAAGAAAAGGATAGTCCGTGAGGTTCTTTACGGGTACGGAATAGAAAGCGACAGTCCTTTACCTTCAAAAGGCAAGAACAGGAACAAGAGCCAGGATATAGAAGGAGCGAAAGCTCTGCTGGCGAAAAACGGTTGGATTGATGGTAAGAAAGGCAAGCAAATTTTGGAATTCGCAATAGCCACTGCCGACTCTCCCGATCTCAAGCTGGCGGCAGAAATAGTCAAAAGAGACTGGGAAAAGCTGGGTGCACGGGTGACAATAAAAGTTTTTGAATATGGCGACCTATATCAGAATGTGATTGCAGTGCGGAAATACGACGCTCTGCTCTTTGGAGAATCCATCGGCAAGGACCTGGATCTGTATGCTTTCTGGCACTCGTCACAGAGAAATGCGCCAGGCTTGAACGTCGCTCTTTATGTGAACAGCAAAGCCGACAAGCTCATGGAAGATGCCAGAATTACTTCTGACGGCAAGGAAAAAGATAGGATATATGCACAATTTGAAAAAATTATTCAAGAAGATATACCAGCCATATTTCTCTATTCTCCGGATTTCATTTATATAATTCCCAATAAGCTAAAGGGTGTTAATCTGGGAAGCATAACTGCTCCAAGTGACAGATTTTATGGAATAAATAAGTGGTATGTTGAAACAGACAATGTATGGAAGGTTTTTAAAAATAATAATTAATAAAAATGAGAAACAATCAAAGAGGAGCGCCTAGGCCGCCAGTCAAAGCAGAAACACAGATTCACAAGAAGACAGAGGATACCATTCCTCCATTATCTCCTAATTCTATACGTGTCATTCCATTGGGAGGCGTTGAAGAAATAGGAAAAAATATGACGCTTGTCGAATATGGCAATGATATTATCATTATTGACATCGGATTCCAATTTAAAGATGAAAATACGCCTGGTATTGATTACATTTTGCCGAATACTAAGTACTTGGAAGAAAGAAAAGACAAGATCAGGGCGGTACTTGTGACTCATGGCCACCTTGACCACATAGGAGGAATACCTTATGTTATGCCCCGCATAGGCAATCCCCCACTCTATACACGCATGCTAACATCAGTCATGATAAAAAAACGCCAGGAGGAATTTTCTTCGGTGCCTCCGTTAGATATAAAAATAGTGGAGAAAGATGAAACCATCACTATTGGTGCACTGAAAGTTAGCTTTTTCTCCGTGACACATACGATTCCTGATGCCATGGGAATCATCATAAGCACTCCTCATGGAGATATTGTCCACACTGGAGACCTCAAGCTTGATCATGTCGAGGGAGTACCAACTGAAGAAGAGGAGGCCGAATACGATCGTGCTTTCAAAACACGCAAAGTTCTCCTTCTCATGGCCGACTCTACGAACGTCGAGAACCCAGGCTTTTCAATCCCGGAGAAAGTAGTTCACAGAAATATTGAGGAGATCATTAAAAATACGAAAGGACGACTGATCATCGCCACCTTCGCCTCACTATTAGAGAGAATGCTTAAGATCATAGAATTCGCGGAAAAATATGGCAAGAAAGTCGTAGTGGAAGGAAGGAGTATGAAGACAAATATAGAAATTTGCCGGCATTTAGGATTACTCAAACCAAAAAAAGACACGCTCATCACGGTAGAACAGATGCCGCAATACCCTCCCGAAAGAATTATTATTCTTGCCACCGGGGCCCAGGGAGATGAATTTGCAGCCATGATGAGAATCTCTAATAAGACTCATAAATATGTGAAGATTACAAAAAGAGACACCATTCTGCTTTCTTCATCAGTCATTCCAGGAAATGAAAGGCCGGTGCAGAAGCTCAAGGATAATCTTTCACGACAAGGCGCACACATTATCCATTATCGTATCGCCGATGTTCATTCTTCCGGACACGCCAATCGCGATGAAACGGCATGGATCCACAAGAAAATTCATCCGAAATTCTTCATGCCCCTTCATGGATACCATTATATGCTTCGGGTCCACGGCGAAATTGCTAAAGATTCGAATGGGCTTACGGAAGATGATGTCATTATTCCTGATAACGGTTCTATTGTGGAAATCCAGGACAGTGGGGCAAAGATAACAAAATTAAAGGAGAAGGCTCCTTCGGGTATTGTTATGGTTGATGGATTCTCTGTCGGGGACATACAAGACGTCGTGATCCGTGACAGGGTTATGCTGGCACAAGACGGTATTTTTATTGTCTTTGCCATCATCAATGCCCAAACTGGAAGATTAAAAAAATCTCCGGATATTATTTCAAGGGGATTTGTCTATCTTCGAGAATCACAGGACCTATTGCATCATGCACGCATGATCATAAAAAATACTGTTGAAGATTCCACAAAAGGTATGAATCCGATCAATATCGAATACGTAAAGACAAACATTACAGATAATGTAAGCAAATTTCTTTTGCAAAAGACTGCAAAGAGACCAATTGTTATCCCGGTTCTGCTAAGCATCTGATATAATGGTGGCATGAGACACCAGCATGCTGTTCCTCGATTGAATAAGCAGAGTCACATTATATACACAATAGCCCTTGTCGGCTTTATTTATACAATACATTTGGTCCTGCCAATGTATTCCAACTCAAGCTTCCTCAATCTTTTTACCTCGGAGAAAACTGTCGGCACAATATACATGCTAGGAGCGGCGGCTACCGTGCTTGGCTTTCTATTCACACCATTGCTCATAAGAAAGCTTGGAAATTATAGTACTGCTCTCTGGCTTATCATCATCCAGGCCGGGCTCTTCTATGGCCTAGCGACGACTGTAGATCCGTGGCTAGTCGCTCTCTTCTTTATCCTTCAAAGCGCCATCGTTGCTTTGATTGGATTTTGTTTGGATATTTTTCTGGAAGTCTATTCTGATACGGCGCATGTCGGTGTCATCAGAGGCATGTACATGACTACCCTGAACTGTGCTTGGATCATTGGTCCACTTATCGGCAGTATGATCATTGGAGAGATGAATGATTATCGCAGCGTTTATATAGCTTCCCTCTTTATGCTCTTTCCTCTTTTTTATCTGGTATTTAAAAATTTTCCAAAGTTCAAGGACCCTCACTACCACCACCCTTCGCTCTGGCATACCACAAAACATATTGCCCAAGATGCCAATCATTCAAGGCTTTTCATCATAAATATCACCCTTCAGGTATTCTATGCATGGATGGTTGTCTACAGTCCTATTTATCTTCACAATGTCATCGGCTTGAGCTGGTCGGAGATCGGAATAATCCTCACTGTGATGCTGCTGCCTTTCCCTCTTCTGCAACTACCATTAGGAAAAATTGCCGATAAAAAATATGGGGAAAAAGAAATAATGATCATTGGTTTCGCACTGCTGGGTCTTTCCACTATAGCGCTTGCAGCTATTATCTCTTCAAGTGTTTTTGTTTGGGCGGCAGCACTCTTCGTCACGCGTATAGGCGCTGCTGCAGCGGAGATCATGATAGAAACTTATTTCTTCAAGACCGTTGATCCCAAGGATCCTAATATCCTCGGCTTCTTCCGCATTACCCGATCTATTTCGTATTTTATCGCGCCATTGATTACGGGATTGGTCCTAATATACACGACGGATCAGTCGTATATGTTTGTAGTTATAGGCCTAATATGCCTTTTAGCTATGGTGCCGGCGTGGAGGTTGAGGGATACGAACTAACAGGATATAATTCCCCTACCATGAAAAAAATAAAGAAGATTATTGGGAGAGAAATCATTGATTCACGAGGAAATCCTACAGTTGAGGTAGACATTACTCTGTCAGACGGGTCATTTGGAAGAGCAGCCGTTCCAAGCGGAGCGAGCACCGGAAGCCATGAGGCCGTAGAGTTGCGGGATGGTGGTAAAAGATACGGAGGAAAAGGCGTGGAAAAAGCGGTTAAGAATGTAAATACTGCCATAGCAAGAGCACTTGTCGGCAAGGAATGGAATCAGAGAAGCATAGACGAGAGAATGATACAGCTCGATGGAACCCCAAACAAGGGTAAACTAGGCGCAAATGCAATCCTGGGAGTCTCCATGGCCTTTTCCAAAGCTGCGGCGGAATGCCTTGGAATTCCTCTCTATAAATATTTTAATAAGATCGCCAAAACTGGCATGAAAATGAGCTTACCTGTGCCAATGATGAACATATTAAATGGAGGGAAGCACGCGGAAAATTCCACGGATTTCCAGGAATTCATGATCATGCCCATTGGACACAAAACATTTAAGGAGAGATTGCGATGCGGAGCCGAAGTCTTTCACTCTCTAAAAAAAATTCTCCATGATCGTGGGCTTTCTACTACAGTCGGGGACGAGGGAGGGTTTGCACCATCATTGCCGTCCAATGAGGCTGCGGTAGAAATAATCCTTGAAGCAATCCGCAAGGCCGGATATAAAGAAGGAAAAGACGTGGCACTGGCTTTGGATGTCGCCGCGACCGAATTATACAAAGACGGCAAGTATCATCTGACTAGAGAAAACCTCGTGCTCTCCTCGGAAGAAATGGTGTCTTTCTATGCTGAATGGTGCAGGAAGTACCCTATCATTTCCATTGAGGACGGCTTGTCAGAAGATGATTGGGATGGCTACAAGCTGATGACAAAGAGACTACCGAAAAAAGTCCAGATCGTGGGAGATGACCTATTCGTGACAAATATCAATAGATTGAAAATGGGCATTGAGAGAGGTGTGGCGAATTCTATTCTTATTAAACTAAATCAGATAGGGACAGTCTCGGAAACAATAGACGCCATAAACATGGCGAACAAAGCTGGATATACTTCTGTCATTTCTCACCGATCGGGAGAAACGGAGGATGCGACAATAGCCGATTTTGTGGTTGGAACAGGGGCGGGACAGATCAAAACAGGCTCCCTTTCACGCACAGACAGAGTTGCAAAATACAATCAACTCTTAAGACTTGAGGAGTTGATATAGTATTTATTGACAAATTTCAAATCAACATCCAATTCGTAGACCAATGGAGTTGCGTTAGGGATTTCGAGGCCGACAATATCATTATCGCTAATGTTTTCTAGATGCTTCACCAATGCCCTTAGACTGTTCCCACTTGCCGACACGATCACTCTTTTACCACTCTTGATAGCTGGAACAATTTCGTCATTCCAGTAAGGCATGACACGCCTGATCGTATCCTCCAGTGACTCACCGCAAGGCAGGTCTTTTCTGTCCATATCGCAATATTTTGGATCTTGGCATGGATGACGTGGGTCGTCCTCTCCTAATTGCGGCGGTCGATCGCAAAAGCTCCTCCTCCATTTCTGCACCTGTTCGGGACTGCATATCCTGGCCACATCTTCATGCTTCTGTCCCTGCAGCGTTCCGTAATGCCTTTCATTCAGTCTCCACGAATATTTTATGGGAAGATTCCTTATTCCCATTTCATCCAGGACAATACTTATAGTCTCCATCGCCCTTTTCAATACGGAGCAGAAGGCTATATCAAACACATATCCTTCTATCTTCAGCATTTGTCCCGCGAACCTTGCCTCTCCTATCCCCTTTTCCGTAAGGTCGACATCCGTCCATCCGCAGAAAATCTTCTCCTTATTGTATTGCGTTTGCCCGTGCCGGATCAAGACTACTTTATACATGATTATTTATCTTTTCTTATAATACCCTCAAAAAACCCGCCAAAAAATCTTACCAGAAGAATAGAGGCTGTAGCAAGGAATGTGCCTAATGACCAGCCCGCCACGATGTCTGACGCCCAGTGCGCACTCAAAATTAACCTACTTAATCCGATAAGCATGACGGCAAATACACACAACACAATGAGTACCTCCCTCCTGACCCAAGATTTAATCCTAGGAGCCAAGACATAAACCAGCGCAACAAAGAATGCTGCCGATAATCCTGCGTGTCCACTCGGAAAACTGGCATTATTGAGAATTTCCAAAGTATTCTCTGGTCTCATTCTCATGAAAAATTCCTTCATTGAGACAATAGCTACAGACGAGGATGTGACAGAAAGAATCATAATTGCAGATCTCCGGTATTTTTTATGAATAAAAAAGGCAAAACCAACTATAAGGCCGAGGACTATCATAACACCCGTACCTCCTATCATGCTTATGTAATAACTTAGATTGATTAAAATAGGCGGAACTTTCTGCGATAAGAAGTAATTTACAGATATATCAAAATTCGCAATGAAGGAATGCGCCGAGAAGCTATCTTGGATCGTTTTTGCCAAAGCCCATAGAGAAATGATATTCAAAGCAAGAACAAATAGCTCATATTTCTTGAAAACATGGAATCGGGTATTGATCAGATGATAAATCCACAGAATGAGCAGCGTAGTTATGACTGTCGCAAAAACTATTTTACCCCAAGATCCGGCAATAACGTCATAGCTGGCTCCAAAGATGTAGCCGACGGCGATAGAACATATGACCCATAGAGCGCTCCCTATGATGTTAAATATCCAAAATTTATTGATGTGTACTCCGCTGGCTCCTACGATAAAAGGAATGAGTGCGCGAGTCACAGGGCTAAATTTTCCAAGAACAATAGCTTTTCCTGTATGCTTGTCGATTATCCTCTTGGCTTTTTCTATATGTACCTCTGTCAAAAAAATGTATTTTCCGAACCTGGTGAGGAAAGAATATCCATATTTTCTACCTAAGAGAAAACCCAGTATGTCTCCTACTGTTGTCATGATTATGGCAATCGTGAGCACCCAGGCAAGATTTAACACCCCGATTTTAACCAAGAAGCCAGCAGATATTATGGCAACGTGCCCAGGAAAAAAGGAACCGATTACTGGCAGGCCTTCTAGAACCACGATCATTCCCAATATCCAATACCCCTCATTTTCCAAAAGTTGGGGTAAACCTTCTATCAAACTTGAAATGTAGTGAGGCATGAGGCTGTATAACAATATATTATAGCATAGTGTATAATCTTGTTTATGAAAATACTGATCGTTGAAGATGACACCAATACATGTCAATTCATAAAAAATGGCTTCGAGGAGGATGGTTTTTCTGTAGACACCGCAGCTGATGGACAGGATGGCTCATATAAAGCCAGGGTCAACGGATATGATGCCATTATTCTTGATAATTCACTGCCGATAAAGAATGGCATGGAAGTATGCCACGAAATCAGAGCCAACGGATCAACAGTTCCTATTATTTTTCTTTCTGTCATCGGAGAGACGAATAAAAAAATAAATGCTATTGAAAAAGGAGCCGACGATTACCTTACAAAACCTTTTTCTTTCGCAGAGCTGAAAACGAGAGTGAAGGCCATACTCCGACGACCTAGGAGACTAGAGAGCTCTATAATCAGAGTCAGGGAACTTTCTCTCAATACAGAGAAAAAAGAAGCATATAGAAATGAAGAACCTCTAAATCTCACCAGAAAAGAATATGAACTTCTAGAATATCTTATGAGACATCCAGGAGTCGTTGTTTCAAGAACCATGATTATGGAACATGTATGGAGTGCGGAAAGCGATCCCTTTTCCAATACAATAGAAGCTCACATACTTAAGCTCCGAAAAAAGATAGGCGGACGCGGCAAAACAGAAATGATACGCAATCTGTTGGGAAGAGGATATATCATTGAATAGAACATGAGCATCCTGGACCTTTTCACTATTGTACCTATTATCATTCTAATACTGGCTATTTTCTGGCTTTACAACCGTGAAATCCAGAAGACGCTAGAACAGACAAAAATTTCCGAACAAATGCTGGCCAGAGAGCGGGACTCTTTGCAGATGCAGATGGGAAAAAGGACGAAGGAATTAAGAGAGAACCGGATGGCGAGAATGAACGATCTGGCAAAAGCGGCGGAATTTGGTCGGCTTTCGCAGGGGTTGTTCCATGATCTGATGACGCCTCTGACCTCCATGGTCCTTCATGCGGACAAGCTCCAGGATCCCCGGTTCAAGGAGGCTTCTGACAGAATGACATCCTACATAAGCGATATCCGATCTACACTCTCAAGAGAAGAAACCGATAGAGACTGTTCACTGAAAGAAGAGCTGGAAAATGTCCTACATCTCCTGGCATATAAAACGAGAACCGCGGGAATAAAGATAAGCGTGAATGAGGAAGGGTCATGCACCTGGCATGGAAACCCGATAAAGATTAGGCAGGTATTTTCTAATTTGATTTCAAATGCAATCGACTCATTCGAGGGTATAATAAAGGAGAAGAAAATAGGAATTAGCTTAATTCAGAATGGAGAAAATAATATTATAAAAGTATCTGACAGTGGCTGTGGAATAAAAGAAGAAAATTTAGGAAAAATATTCCAGCCTTTTTTTACCACGAAATCTCCTGATAAAGGAACCGGTATAGGCCTTACTACAGTAAAAAATATTGTCGAGAATGATTTGAAAGGAAATATAGAAGCTCAAAATAGGCAGGGTGGAGGAGCGATATTTACCGTTACTTTTCCAAATAAACCTCCTTCCCAATCTCGCTGATTCCGACATGCTCCGCTTCGCCTCTTATGATTCTTTCGAAAGGCTTGCAGGCAAAGCATCCTTCTGATCCCTGTGGACATTGGAAATTATTCTCTTCTCTGGCTTTTTTGACCTGTCGAGCGATAGATATGACTCTTTCAAATGATTCTTCGGCCCCTGGAAGGTTTACTTGGATAGGCTTGTCATCCTTGTCTATATACCAATAGCTTGCTCCGTTTACTTTCCTCTTCTGCTGATCTCTCAACAGCAATTGATAAATTGGAAGCTGCAGCGATTCTTCTTTTTCCTCACGTCTCCCTGTCTTGAAATCCAGGATATGCACACTGTCATCTTCCGGCCGATGCATCAGCCAGTCAATTTTTCCGCAAAGAATTATATTTTCTTCTTCAGACAGGAAAAAGTTTGGGGGCATATCATTGTGTCCATTTTTTATTCTTATTGTTTTGTGAGTCAGTGGTTCTTTATTTTTTTCTACCCTCAATATCATCTCCCTCGCTCTTTCTTTAGCTTCTTTTTCTTCTTTCTCCGAAGTGAAGCCTCCCCTTTTGCCGCTCACCCTGCTCCAGGCTTTTTCGAAATTTTCCAACAGTGGTTTATCAAATCTTTTTTCAGCAGGTATTAAAGCCAGTGCTTCCAGCACTTCATGAACAGCGCTTCCCAGGGATAATGCCGGAGTGACCGTGCTTATTTTTCTTCCGGTTTTCGGGTTCTTGTATATATTATGCAGGTAATAGCAACGTGGGCATTTCAAAAAGTCGCCCATGGAAGAATGCGAAACCCAGACTGCGGTGTATTTATCCTTTGGCACGCTTTAGTTCTTTTTTCAGTATATTAGCCTTCAACTCCGCTCCCCTATTGTATCCTCCTGTTTTTCCATCTGACCTGACCACACGATGGCATGGTATATCCTTATTATAGTTTTTATTCAGGATATTTCCTACAGCTCTGTAGGCCTTTGGTTTCTTGGCCAATATCGCCACTTCTTTGTACGTCAAAGTTTTTCCTTTTGGGATTTTGTGGACAATATTGCAGACTTTTTCGGAAAAGGAAGTGGGCATATTTACTTACTTTCCACCGTAACCTTCTTCATCACAATCTCCTCCACCGGTCGATCTTGCGTATTGACCTTCGAGTTAGCAATAGTGTCTACAACCTCCATACCGCTTACCACGCGGCCAAAGATTGTGTAATTATTAGGCAATGGATAGTCTGCGTGCATGATGAAGAATTGACTGCCGTTTGTATCTGGACCGGAATTCGCCATTGCCACCACCCCTCTCTTATATCCATTTTTGTAGGATTCTGTATTTGGATTTAATTCATCCTCAAAAGAGTAGCCAGGACCTCCCCTGCCGGTCCCAGTCGGATCTCCTCCTTGTATCATGAAACCCTTAATAACTCGATGGAAAATGACTCCGTTGTAAAAATTCTTATTAGCCAGATCCACGAAGTTCTTAGCCGCCTTCGGCGCGTCCTGATCATAAGTTTCAAAGACGATTTTTCCTTTATTTGTTTCAATAGTGATAATATTCATAAAATTTTTTAATGATTGTGTAGGCTGGACAGTCTCTGAC
>CAYGIZ010000013.1:0-11955 GCA_964350075.1 uncultured Candidatus Saccharibacteria bacterium
GAAGGGAGTTTCCCATCACCTCCTCGACATCGTAGATCCAAAGAAAAAATATTCGGTAGTAGAATTCGCCCAAGATGCAGAAAAAGCGATGCAAGCCATCATTGCCCAAGGAAAACTTCCCATCATCTGCGGTGGTACCGGCTTCTACATCGAGGCATTGATGGACGGAATCATTCTGCCGGATGTTCCTCCGAATAGTGAACTAAGAAAAAAACTTGCCAAAAAAACCGCCTCTGAACTTTTTACCATACTTAAAAAGCTAGACCCGAAGAGAGCAAAAAATATTGATTTAAAAAATTCCAGGAGAATAATCCGTGCGATTGAAATAGCGAAGGCATTAGGCAAAGTCCCTGCAGTAAAGAAAATTATAAAATATAATCCTATATTTATTGGTATTGATATTTCTCCTGAAGAACTAAAGAAAAAAATAGAAATAAGGTTGGAAAAAAGAATAAAATCTGGGATAGTCAGAGAAGCGGTGAATCTGCATAAGAAAGGCCTGTCATGGAAAAGGATGAGTGAGCTTGGGCTTGAATACCGCTATCTCGCTCTTCATCTGCAAAAGAAAATTACTTTGGATGAAATGAAGAAGAAGTTAAATACAGAAATCTGGCATTATGCAAAAAGGCAGATGACGTGGTTCAGGAAGGATAAAAGAATAAAGTGGATGAAGCTGGATAAAGCAGAGAAATTAAAAAACCCGCTGCATTGAGTGCGGCGGGTTTCTGGAGTGGAGGGATTATTATCTTGATCCCACTACCCCGATCATCCATTTCTGTTCATCGACAGGAAGACGGACATAGTAGAGGCTCGCCTTCCTACTTTGGTTTTGACACCAGGTGTTGATTTCTTCGAAATCCTCTCTGGATCCCCATGAAGTGACGAAGTATCGATCTTCGCCAAACCACATGGGGTTGTTGAAACAATTTTCATGAATCCATATCTTGATTTCATCCTGAACCTTGTCAGGGGAAGAAATGTTTAATGTTGGCACATCGTTCATAATTTAAAAGGGACAGGGGTTCTCCAACATCCTACCATACTATAATTTTTTGTCAACTTTGCGGGCGATGGAGGAATCGAACCCCCGACAGCTCTTTTGGAGAGAGCAGTTATACCACTTAACTAATCGCCCTTATGTGAAAATACTATAGCATATTCATGAAAAAATCGCCCTAAGGCGACTTTAGCTTCTACTTCTTGGCTTCCTTGAAGACAATATGCTTTCGAAGAGATTTGCTGTACTTCTTAAGCTCTATCTTCTTCTCTACAGTTTTCTTATTCTTGCGGGTAATGTATAGCTCCCCTGTCTCCTTGTTTCGTAGGGTTATGAGTTTATCTTGTGACATAGTTGACATACTTTACCCTAGTTCATTAAAAAATGCAACAAATGACAAGATTAAAGGGCCACCGCTGTGAAGCAGTGGCCCTTTTTGTTTTACAAACCAATGTTATTGTTTATCCCTTTGGATTTGGATCTGCTCCCCAATCTAGCACGTTGTTGAACTCGATCTCCAAGTGGTAACCACCTGGAGGAGCAACGATGATCCATCCCCCAGCATCTGGGCTAAATGGAATGTCCTGCTCTGCAGGGGGGTCGAACATGGCTGGCTCGTTGACCCATACTGACTTTAAGGTGGTGGAGCTGGGAAAGATTATTTCATCAGTTCCCCACACCTTAACCCCGAAAAAGAAGGCTTCCTTCAGCCACCCGACAGTAGAAACATCCACGAGAGGAAATCTCCCGTAAATTTTTCCTTCGGATCGGTAGAAGTGAAAGTCCTCACTTATATTGATCAGAGCTTTTCCCAGACTTGCAGGATCCTTCACACTAACCACGTCATTTGATCTGCTTTTTCCAAGAAGCGCGACTACATGCTTGCCAGCAAGGACTGCTGCCGTAGCTAGGTCCACTCCTTTCACGTCGCCATTGTCTTCTGCAAAGAATAGGTAACCGCTTCCGAGCAATTCAGTAGGGATTGAAATGAGGGTATACCCTTGCATACCATCATTGCCAACGTATTGGTAGGAAAGATTTCTATCCCGCCAATCCGTAGACAGCCATTTGGCCCCTCGGATGTAACCATTTTTCTTCACAAGAAGTGTGTCGGGAATCCGGACAAACGGCTGAAACTCTCCAGCTGTCAATCTCCCCTCTTTTCCACTTTCACGTATATTTAGCCAGCCGTTGCCATAAAGAATCACACGGCCGACGTGATTGTACACCATCGTCTCAACCCCAATGTCATAGGATCCCTGCGGGGTTTTGATTACTGCCTGCGAGAATTCAATTTGCGATAAGGATTCATTGAATTCTGTGAATGAACCAGCATGATGATAACCCAGATTTGACAGTTCCAGGGCAGACACATGACGAGGACGGTTCTCCACCAAACTGCGTCCGTTATAGTTGAGCCACACGTGGTCGATTGGTGACTTCAGCAGATAGCTGATCACCGCATGACGACCCTTGGCCAAAACCTCCAGAGGCACGATCGGCGCGGAATCAAAATCCTGCGCCAGTACCGACAATGTTGTGAGAACAATGAAGCTCACGAAGAGCGCCGTAATTTTCTGAGTAGTTTTCATTTTTTATTTCTCCCGACCCGAGTTGCATTTTATTGGTTTACCGAGCTGAATTGTTTGTTGTTTCTTGCGAACCCGACGCTAGTCGAAGCCGCATGGTATGCGTGAGGATTTTCACCTCGTTCGTGTTTTGGGTCACTTTCACTTCCTGAACTGGCTCAGGAGTCACCACCTGGGCGACTTCCTCGAGTACCGACACTGGCGGTTTCACAACCACCGTTTCGCCGGTCTTCCCAGTCTTCTTAGACTGCGAAGTTACCTGTATCGGTAATGCCGGCTCCTCCACGCTGTCGCGCACGAGGAACCACGCGATTCCTAATGGGAGGACCATGACAATCATGACGATTGTCAGGATCACGTGGAACCTGGGTTTATCCAGGTCCTCCTGCTTGGTGTAACTAAGTTTTTTAGTCATAGTTCCTCCGATCTACAATTCCGTTCAATAAACAAACACACACGCCTCCTCACACGAGAAAGCTTTAACATTGGTTTGTCAAAGAACGGAAATGAGGCTTATACAGCCTCGTTAAATTCACTACTGCACAAAGTATAGCATACAAGCAGATCTAAGTCAATAGCACGGCTGTTCTCCACTTTTTATACTCCTTACCTACCCCTTTCTGTATTTCTCCATATTTAGCTGATAATTTTGATGTAATTGGTCCAATTTTTCCATTTCCCACTGCCCTTTTATCAATAGAGAGTATGGGAGTGATTCTAGCGGAGCTTCCGGTGATGAAAGCCTCGTCAGCAATGTAGAGTTCACTTCTAGATATCGGTCTCTCGATAATTTCCAAACCTTCATCGCGCGCGATCTGCATGACACTGTCTCTAGTAATGCCCTCTAAAATATCGAAGTTAGCGGAAGGAGTAATGAGCTTACCGTTACGAACCAAAAAAAGATTGGCAACCGTTCCTTCGGTGACATAGCCTTCACTATCGAGAGCTATAGCGTCATCGTAACCATTCATGATCGCCTCGTTTCTCATGAGGCAGACATTTGCGTAGCCGCCATTTACTTTTGCCCGCGATGGAATAGCATTGTCTGGATTCCTGCGCCAAGAAGAAACACAAACATGTATTCCGGAGCGAGGAAGAATTTCTCCCATGGGATATGCGTAGGCACTGACGGAATTTGATAAGCCATGGATCTTCGTGCCAGCACAGAGAGCATCGACAAAAACCGAAACACGTATCAATGCATCCTCTCTTATATTATTTTTTTCAGCTAGCCTTAAAATAGTGCTTTCAAATTTTTTATAATTCCAATTCTCTATGAAAGAATGGAAATCCATGATCTTGGCAGAAGAAACAAGCCTTTTGAAATGATCCTCAAGACGAAATGCGTAAAGCTTCCCTTCTTCTTTATTCCAGTTCAAACTCAACACCGTATATACGGAGAGTCCATAGAGAATAGGAGAGCTCGCAATGCTCAAGTGAGCATCAGAAAAAGGGATGAAGGAGTCTCGAAAGAATGCGATGCCTTTGGTGTAGTCGAAATTTTTCATTTATTTTTTGTGCGCCAGGAGGGACTCGAACCCCCGAAGCCCGAAGGCGCGACGTTTACAGCGTCGAGAAATTGCCGCTATTCGACTGGCGCATATTTGACTGAATAGCATTCTATCATCTTTTTGATTTCTGACAACAGACGCTTATCATTATAACGAACGTGAATGAGACCGTGCTTCATCACTCTTTTTTGTAAAGGATTAAAATCTTTTCTTATATATGGCTGAGAAAATTGATCTTGCGGTATATTGCATAGGGCAGACCAATATTTTATCAATTCACTAACGTCCTGATTTGAGTAGCAATACAGGTAAATTCTTAATTTGGATTCATCTATCGTGAAAGAATTTCTAAGAAAGACAAGGAAAAGTTTTATCATCTTCGGATCGCTGTTAGCGAAATCAACGGTACTGCCTTCACTCTTAAATCCTTCTGCCCAATACAGCATAATACCCATTGACTCAATAATTCTGTCTTCTTCATTTTTAGGATCGTTATATGTGAATGAAGTGGGAGATTTTAAGAAATTAATTCCATTAGATTCGGCAGGAGTCCTTCTTTCGATCTTGTGCTTTCTCATAAAATACGCGACACAATCAACCGATACATTATAAGCAACAGCTATACCTGCCATGGTCATCTTCTGAACATAGTACATGTCTTTTACCTTTTCTAATTCGGAGAATGGAATCTTTGAAGTGTCTTAATTATACTATCACTTCCCATAAACCACCATGCCCTATTGCAATGCCTTTTCGATCATCCTAATTTCATTCTTCCTCTTATTCCTGACCTCAAAAGAAAATTCATCGGAAACAGACGCATCTTTTCCTTTCTTTATACTTACAAGTATCGCGCCTCCCTTACTTACTCCCTGCGATATCATCAGTCCAGCAACGGGTGTAAGTATCTTATTTTGTATCAGGCGCTTGAGAGGACGCGCTCCATAATGAGGATTGTATCCTTCCTTCGCAAGATATGAAAGAACCTCATGAGAAACGGAAAGGTTAATGTCCTTAGACCTCAAGCGTTCTACGACTGCGTCCACCTGTATACGGACAATCTGTTCTATTGATTCTTTGGACAGGATATCGAAGAGAATAATATCATCCACACGGTTGAGGAATTCCGGACGGAAATAATCTTTTAGAGAATTCATGACTTTATCCTTGGCATCGCTGTAGTTATCTTTTTCCTCGTTCTCTGATCCCTTGGCAAAGCCGATCTTTTCCATTTTTTCAATGTATTGAGCACCGATATTTGATGTCATGATGATCACAGTGTTCTTGAAATTGACCGTGCGTCCCTTTGAATCTGTCAGGCGGCCGTTATCCAACACCTGCAGAAGAATATTAAAGACTTCCGGATGAGCCTTTTCTATCTCGTCAAAAAGAATAACGGAGTAAGGACGGTGGCGGACTGTTTCAGTCAAATTTCCGCCTTCATCATGTCCTACATATCCTGGAGGAGAACCGATCAATTTCGAAACAGAATGCTTCTCCATGAACTCTGACATATCTACTCTTATGAGAGCCTTATCGTCATTAAAAAGAAATTCTGCGAGAGCTTTTGTGAGCTCGGTCTTTCCTACCCCCGTCGGTCCAAGAAAAATGAATGAGCCAATAGGCCTATTGGGATCAGCGATACCAGCACGAGAACGCTTGATAGTGTCGGAAATCTTTTTGACAGCCTCATCTTGGCCTACAATCCTCTTCCTAAGATCATCCTCCATTCTTGTGAGCTTGTGCGCCTCCTCTTCCATCATTCTGCTGACAGGAATTCCTGTCCATCTAGCCACGACATCGGCGATATCCTGTTCGGTGATTTCTTCCTTCAGAATCCGCCTAGAAGACTGAAGCTTTTTGAGTCTCTTATTCTTATTCTCCAAATCTCTCTCGAGTGAAGGGATTTTCCCATAGCGTATTTCCGCGGCTTTGGAAAGATCCGAGCGTGCTTCAGCCGCTTCAGCTTCAATGCGAAAAGTCTCCAGATCCTTCTTTATTTTTTTAATATCTGTAATCGTCTCTTTTTCATTCTTCCACTTCAGTTCTAACTCGGAAGTGCTTTCCTTAAGATCAGCAATTTCTTTTTCTATTTTTTGTATGCGTGTCTTTGCGATTTTATCAGTCTCTTTTTTCAAAGCTTCTCTTTCTATCTCCAATCTCATGATCTTTCTGCGGGTTTCCTCGAGCTGTGGAGGCATGTTCTCCAGGGATATTTTCAAGGCAGAGGCAGCTTCATCGATGAGGTCGACGGTTTTGTCCGGCAGAAATCTATCGGAAATATACCGACTTGAAAGATTGACCGCTGCGACGATAGCATCGTCCGTAATGCGGACGCCGTGGTATAGCTCATACTTTTCCTTAAGCCCCCGGAGAATGGCGACCGCATCCTCAATGGAGGGCTCGTGCACATGAACAGGCTGAAATCTACGGGTCAATGCAGGATCCTTTTCTATATGCTTCTGATATTCTTTTAATGTCGTAGCTCCGATTGCTCTCAATTCCCCTCTCGCTAGAGCTGGCTTGAGCATATTGGAAGCGTCCATAGAACCCTCGGAAGCTCCTGCTCCAACGAGAGTATGTATTTCATCTATGAAAAGAATGATTTTTCCATCTGATCTTTCCATTTCCTTTAAAATGTTTTTCAATCGTTCTTCGAATTCTCCGCGATACTTCGTTCCGGCAATAAGCGATCCAAGATCCAGCGAAACAAGCTCCTTGTCTTTCAGTGATTCCGGAACATCGCCCTGTGCCATGCGCAAAGCAAGCCCTTCTACAATTGCCGTCTTTCCTACTCCAGCCTCTCCAATGAGGATTGGATTATTTTTTGTGCGCCTGGAAAGTATCTGTATGACTCGTAGGATCTCATTGTCCCGTCCTATGACGGGATCAAGCTTGTTTTCTTTTGCGAGTTTCGTCAGACTTCTGGCGTATTTGGAAAGAGTACGGAATTTCTTTGGCTTATCATCTCCGACATCGCCGGAACTTTTTATTTCCTGAATGATTCCAAGGACCGTCTGTCTGTCTATTTTGAATCGGGCTAGTATTTCCTTAGCTTGGCTCTGTACGTCGAAACAGCCAACAAAAAGATGTTCGGTGGAAATGAATTCATCCTTTAGAGACAAGGCAACCTTGCCGGCATGTTCAATAATAGATGCCAGTTCTGGAGTAAGATAAATCTGGTATGAGGGAGAAAGCGTTCGTCCACCCTCCGGAGCCTCGATATTCTCCAGAATAACATCAGTCAGAAGCATTGTGTCTATCTCCATCTTGTCCAAAATTGAGGCCACCATACTTTCTTCCTGCAGAATCAATGCACACAAAAGATGCACGGGATTTACGTGATTTTGTCCCCTTTCGATGGCCAATTCATGGGATCGCCTAAGGGCCTCTTTTGCTTTTGTAGTAAAGTTTGTTAGAGGAGGCATACAATTATTTAAACATATTTTACCTCGAAAGTCTAGGAATGATTTCTTTCAGTGCGCTCAATGGGTAGAATGATTTTTCCTTCATCAACGATGTGGTCTTGAAGCCCAGAACTTCTCCTGACACCGTGAAGATCGGGCTCCCGATCATCGAACTATCATGCCCGATTGAGGTATTTATCAAGTCTTCCGAATTTCCTTGATAAATACCTTGCGATAGAGAGTATGTGTGTTTGCCTGACAGCGATAGAAGCGCCTGCCCCAGCTTGATTGATGACGACATTCCCACCGGAATGATTACATTATTTTTCTTCTCGACTGGAATAAGGGGGAGGACAAAGACAATGTCTCCGTCAATCTGGGATTGAATCACCTGAATCGGAAATTGCTGTCCATCGTTGAATATTGCTACTGGATTGTCGAGAGGAGCGATGCTGGCCTTGTCTGTTACTATGATGCCTTCACTGGAGACGATGAGCCCGAGTCCGGTAACCGTCTCCATACCTCCTGTCAGCGATTTGATACGCACAATGCTTTTGGAAACTTTTTCTACAGCATTGGCTGTAGCGTCCTCAAGGCTCATGACCGCGGCAGTGCCTGAATCAGAGACAACTCTTTCAATAGTCTTCTCCACTACTTTATTTATAGTCTGCGTAACTCCAACAGGCGCCTGATCCATGAGAGAAACTGTGACAATGCCCGTGGCTATGGAAGTCACGAAGCTTACGAGCAGTGTCAAGAGAATGATTTGCTGTTTTGAGAGATGCTCCATTCCTACAGTATAATGTTTTTGAGGGCCTTTTTCAACTCTCTTTTTGTAGTTTGTCGCCCAAATGAAAATCTCACCGAAGTTCTACTGTTCGAGCCAATTGCCTTTAACACATATGACTCATCCTCATCCTTCAAACAGGCGCTTTTTGTGGAGCATTCTATTCCCATGGCATCCATTTGCAGGACAAAAAATTCATTATCGATATTAGGAATCGAAACATTCAGTATATGAGGTGAAGAAGTTTCTAGAGAACCATTAACTTTTATTTCCTGATTTTTCTTTTTCAGTTCTTCAATAAAAAACTCTTTTAATTCGCTTATTCTTGCACATTCCTTCTCTCTTGTCTTATTGGCTATTTCAACGGCAGCAGCAAATCCGGCAATTCCAGGAATATTTTCTGTGCCCGCTCTTTCGATATTAGCAGTTCCTCTTTTTACATAAAGCATACCGACCCCTCTTGGTCCGTAGATTTTATTTCCATCGAGAGTCATGAAGTCGATACCGAGCTTTTCAACTTGCAATGGCAGAAGCATGGCCTGGCAAGCGTCCGTATGAAAGAGGATTTTGCTATTGAACTTTTTAGCCGAATCGCGGACAATCTTCACAATTTCTTTTATCGATTGAATACTGCCAATTTCATTATTAACCATCATTATAGAGACGAGAGCAGTCTCCGGCGTGATTGCCTTTTTCAATTCTTCTAAGTTTACTATGCCATTGTTATCGACTGGGATTTGAGTCAAATTTTTATTTTTTATAATTGAAGAGTGTTCAATGGAACTGACAACTATATGCTTATCAGCAAATTTTTGCAGGACCAGGTTGTTGGATTCGGTTCCACCTGAAGTGAAAACTATCTCGTCACTATGGGCATTTATGCTCTTGGCAATTTTTTGCCGAGATTCATCCAGCACCTTCCTAGCAGAAACTCCTGAAGCATAAAGAGCTGAAGGATTTCCATATTCCTTCTTTTCATATTTTCTCATAACCTTAGCCACCCTTTTGTCTATAGGGGTTAATGAGGCGTAATCGAGATATATTCTTCTTTGCATGCTATTTGATTCTTGTAAAAAGTATTCTATACTTCAAGCATGTATTTTACAATGGATGCTCCTGACATCTACCCCCTCGCTTTCGGCATCCTCGCCGTGGCTATTCTCATTCTCCTAATCATGATCTTAGACACGAAGAGTAAGCTTAAAAAATTATTAGTCGGCACAGGGACTTTGCCCGATGCTATCTTTCAGGAAGAAATGAGAAATTATCTGACGACAGTAGAAAAGCGCCTGAAGAAAAGCGTCCAGGCCGTACATACTGTCCGTTTCAATCCATTCAAAGGCACCGGTTCCGGAGGCAACCAGAGCTTCGCCACTGCCCTGCTCAACGAAAACGGCGATGGGGTCGTCATCTCTACTCTCTATGCCCGCGAACATATTAGTATTTTTTCCAAACCAGTTAAAAAAGGTAAGTCCGAGTACGAGCTTTCCGAAGAAGAAAAAGAGGCAGTATCCGGAGCCTTAAGCATGGTCAAAGGCTGATTTTTCTGATACAGTGTTGGCACTATGTCAAAACGTCCGCCTATTGTCGTCGTTATGGGTCATATTGACCATGGCAAGTCCACGCTTCTTGATTATATCAGGAAGTCTAATATCGTGGCCAAGGAAGCCGGAGGCATCACCCAGCACATAGGAGCTTATGAGGTTTCGCATGCCGGAAGCAACATCACTTTCCTTGATACTCCAGGGCATGAAGCTTTCAGCGCGATCAGAGCACGTGGAGCGCATGCTGCTGATGTTGCAGTTCTGGTAGTATCTGCTGAAGACGGAGTTAAACCTCAAACGGTCGAAGCATTGAAATGCATCCGTTCTGAAAAAATTCCTTTCATCGTGGCAATCAACAAGATAGACAAGCCTGGAGCAAACGCCGAGAGGACAAAGCAAAGTTTGGCTGAAAATGAAATCTATGTCGAGGGTTATGGTGGTGACGTATCTGTTGTTCCGATTTCTGCCCTGACAGGAGAGGGGGTACCGGAGCTTTTGGACATGATCATGCTGACTGCCGACCTACAGGAACTCAAGGCGGATCCGGAGAAATTGGCAGAGGGAATTATTATAGAAGCGGGATTGGATAATAAAAAAGGAATTTATGCCACCCTCCTCATCAAGGATGGAACCATTCGAAGCGGACAATATATAGTGGCGGAGGACGCATATTCCCCTGTTCGTATTCTGGAGGATTTCCAGGGCAAGCAATTGAAGGCTGCCACTTTTTCAAGCCCTGTGCGCGTGACGGGTTTCAATAAGATTCCGGCTGTAGGATCCGCTTTTGAAACTATCGAGGATAAAAAAATAGCAGAGACAAAGGCGCAGGCATTCAAACCTATTCCCAAACCTACAGTTATCACATCAGACCAAAACGAATCCTCGCTAGCCATTCCCCTCATTATCAAAGCAGATGCGACTGGTAGCCTTGAAGGCATTCGCCATGAACTGGCTAAAATAAAAAATGAGAAAGTTGCCCTGAAAGTCGTTTTTGAAGGAATAGGGAATATAAATGAAAGTGATATCAAGACTGCCCAGAGCAATCCAAATATTATTATCTTGGCCTTCAACTCCAAGCCTGACTCCAAAGCAAGAAGTGTATTGGAAAGATCATCCGTTCGTCTAGAGTCCTTCAATGTCATTTATGACCTTGCGGAATTTGTCAGGAATACCGTTATCTCAAACGTTCCAAAGGAATACATCGATGAAGTCAGCGGAGTGGCAAAAGTGCTAGCACTTTTCAGTAAGAGCAAGGACAAGCAGATCATCGGAGGAAAAGTACAGGAAGGAAGTCTGCTAATCGGCTCTGAAGTCAAGATACTTCGCAGAGATGCAGAAATTGGACGAGGCAAAATAAAGGAGCTTCAGCAGCAAAAAGCTAAGACAGAAGAGGTGCGCGAAGGATATGAATTCGGAACGCTGATTGAGTCGAAAACAGAGATTGCTATCGGAGATAAAATCCAGGGATTCAGAGTCGTAGAAAAGAAATAGTATGGATACAAGGGACGAAAAACTAAAAGACTTGATAAAAGAAGTGGCGGGAGAATTCATGCAGAGGAATTCCAACTACACTTCCCTCATCACTATCACCGACGTTTCGGTTTCCGATCGAGGACAGCGAGCCACCATCTTTTTCACAGTCCTGCCGGAGGACAAGGAGAAAGGTGCCTTGGACTTCGCCAAGAGAATGAGAGCGGAGTTCCGGGAATTCTTCGCCGGCAAAGCCCGCATGCGCGCCCTTCCCTTTTTTGACTTCGCCATAGACAAGGGTGAAAAGAACCGACAGCAGATAGACGAAATCTCTAGGAATGTATAGAATGTAGAAAGTAAGTGGGCCACGTAGAAAAGTGGTAATTCGGAGATCTGCAAAATCTCTATGCGCGAGTTCGATTCTCGCCGTGGCCTCCGTGAGTAGTATGAATGCCCGGGTGGCGTAATTGGTAGCCGCAGAAGACTTAAAATTTTCCGCCGAAATGCATGTGGGTTCGAGTCCCACCCCGGGCACAAAAATTGCATTGCTAATTTCTCAAAAATCTGTTACATTTTTTGACACTGACAATGCGCATGCGCCCATAGCTCAGCTGGTAGAGCAGATCCCTCTTAAGGATAAGGTCGTAGGT
>CAYGIZ010000014.1:0-11820 GCA_964350075.1 uncultured Candidatus Saccharibacteria bacterium
CTACTCTTCTTTGGAGCAAAACTTATTAAAAAATTGTAGAGTTTAATTATTTTGTGTTTCAATTTTTCCCGCTCAAACACATACATTTCCGGGACGATGCGCTTGTAGTCTGATACTTTTACGATTCCACACATGTGCGCGGCATCAAGAATCGCCCACGGCTGGAAGGAGGCCAGGCACTCATGGGACATGCTTGCCTCTGCCGGTAATGGGATAAAGAAAGGTTCCTCCGGAAAGGCTTTCTGTAAGAAAAGAAAAATTCTTACAAAATAGAATATTTTTGCCAAATGAGCCTGCATTATAGGCTCCGTCACTTCGCCAATTTTGATTCTCTTGTACTGAAAGAAATCCATGGACGGCAGGCGGTACCATTCTCGCGAAATGTCATGAGAAAGTTTCCACCACTCACCTTCACCTGTTTCAGCATCGACAAGATTCCGCAAAGGAGTAAACGGAATATTATTTCTTTTGCATTCCCACTCAAGCAAAAAATTTAGACAGATGATCCGATCACCATTGTCAGCTCTTTTTTTTGCTTCATTTATATGCAGAATGTCGTATACGATAAATATCATGCAAGTTTTTTCATAAGAGTAGCATATCTCTCGCTTGATTTTCCATCGAAACTGAAATTGTTCGCCATAAATGACATGGCTTTCCCATGGTTATGCTGTGAGAGTGTTTGTTTGAGTTCGTCAGGCGTGTAGGTTATCCTTACAGCTCCAGCTTCATCGTATGGACGAAAGTGGAAATCTATCACCTGCGCATCAACCGGATGTAGTGCATGTATCACTACTGGGATGTTGAATTGAAGAACCTCAAGTAAAGCGGTAGAAAAACATGATACAGTTATATTTGTTTCCCTGCAGATATGGGAAACCGGTTCATTATGAGCGATCCTATATGAAAAACCCAAAAAAGCTTTATTGACAATAAGTCGCATTATCCCCTCCTGTGCAGGTCCTGGGCGCAGCTTTACTATGATATGCACATTTTCTTTTTCTGGCTCAAGTGCCGCGGCTATCGAAGTGAAGTAGTCAGAGGCGCTGTATGAATCATAAATCTCAAAAGCCCGAATATCCGGGGCTATGCAAAGTATCGTGAATTTTTCTTTCTTATTGCTTCTTTCTTTTTTATATTTCTCTATTAACTGTATATTCTGATCAAATCGTGGAGACCCGATGACAGGAAGCTTATCATTCTCATAACCAATAGCCATCAATTCTTTCTTGATGAGCGCGCCGTACACCGCGATATATTCCGCCGCATGTTCTCGAGACGAGGAACCGGGACCGAGATATTCAAGTCCATGCTGCAGTTCTAGAGATGGTATACCGCACTTTTTTGCGACGAGCGGCAGAATAGAAAAATGTGTTTGTTTGCTTACGCTGGCCCGAAGCTCGACGACATGAGGACGCACCTTTTTATACATAACATATGTACCATCGATATCGGACAATATTCTAGGAAAATCGAGCACGATGTCGTTCACTGCATTCAAAAGAAGTTCATCAAATGAGCAACTATTCCAGACAAATATTTGAGGCATATCTTTTCTCATGGCACTCCATTTCTGCTGGAGTTTTCTTGAATTTTCCTCTATCTCAGGACGTACTTTTTTTGAAAGAAAATCTGTAATGTGGACAAATCGCATCCGGTATCGAATAAGTAGGCGGAGACTGATATGCCTTATTTCGGTCCGGTCAAGGAAAATGAGCTCGGCATCCTTGAGTAGCCTTACTGATGACTCTATATTCCTCCAGTGATCGCTCACAAGAAATCTGCTTTGGCGAGGCCTGGAAATGGCGGCAATAATGACATTCCATATCTTGATCATTATGCCAAATAGAGTTCTTTTCAAAGAAAAAATACCAACACATAATGAGCTGCGTAAAGAAGTGGTAAGTATTGAACGCGGCAGGACAGTAACAGAAAATCTTCTAACCTCTCCTATTCTTTTTGTGCAGTCAATAACTACATTCAACTCTCGAAAAGCGAGTGTACCGTGAGCACTAGACACTACTTCACTCATCTCAAAAATCTTGACTTCGTCCACAGTTGGATGTGCCTCAATTATTGAGGTGATTAGCATCCCATAATACCTCACGACTTGGAGGTAGGCACGGAACATAAATCGGAATATCTCTGGCAGGTGAATGTCCCGATAGACGAACTCATTCCAACGCGGATCATTAAAAAAGATTTTCATCATGTCATCCTCATTTGACAGCTGATCAAGAAATACCTTCTTATATGATCCACCCGAAACAAATGGGATCCCTTCCTTAAACAATTTTTCCTCTATATCAATTGAGAGCGCAACAACAACCGAGGAAATTTTTTCCTCTGGATGTTTTTCAAAATATTTCTTTAATTCATCTACATGCCCTAGTTCGTAGATGATGAACATTGTTTTCATATGTGAAGATATTTTATTAGATCGTAAACAATCATGCGCGGAGACATATGGTCGATAAAGTAAGCATATGAATTTTCAGCCAACTCTATCCTCTGTTCCGGACTGCTTTTCAGCTTGAGAATGGCCTCGGCTATGCTTCTTCCGCTGCTCCGCTCGCACAATATCATATGCCTCTCGTTTGCAAAAAATTCCTTTATTGCGGGTGTGTCCGCGGTAATAACCGCTTTCTTCATTGCTATGTATTCATACACCTTATTCGGAACAACCCTCTCGGATTTCTCTGTATCTCCGAATATTCCGAGGCAGATGTCGGATTTTGCAATGTACTGAGCTACCTCATTTAGTCCCTTTCTGCCGAGCAGCTGCACATTTGGCATTTTCTTCAACTGAACTAATTTTGAAATTTCATCATGCTCCTGTCCTGATCCTATTATATTAAAAATAATATCAGGGGAATCCCTTAATAATTCTGCTGCTTCCAGAATATACTTTACGCCCTGCAGGGGTATGAACATACCATGAAAATGGACGATAAATTCTTTAGAATTTTGCGGCGATTCACGGGGATAAAAAATAGCTGTATTTGCTCCAATGGGCACTCTAACCATTTTTTCTCTGCTTATGCCGAACTGCCGAGAAAAATAATCGATGTGCTCCTGCGTGTCTAAGAAAATCCTGTGCGAGAGCAGGCAGCTACTCCAGTCCAGAAGCCAATCTACTAGACCGTGGAGCGAATGTGATGTGTATGCTTTCCTGTCATTCACATTTGAATCGTATCTTGAAAGGAACGAGTCGAAATATATTCGTCGCGACGGCCACAAAAGACGCGCGAGCCATACCATTGTATGGCCGGGAAACGCCACTAGAATAATATCCGGCTTTTTTATCTTGAATCGCTTCTTAGCTAGTTCTATGTACTTAAAAATACCACTATGTACCTTGGGATCAGCCCTGACATCTGTGACATTCCAGCCATTTTCTTTGAAGCCTTGGGCAAGGACCTGATTGCGCGAATATTCTGGATCATATATTCCGAAGAAGGCTATTGTTTTCATAAGGATTTGAATATTTCTGCTAAACTTTGCGCAAACCTCTCGCTTGTAAATTTCTCCATGACGTCTTTCTGTCCTTCCTTCGCGAGTTGTTTTCGAAGCTCATGATCCGAGAGAAGCCTTTCGATAGCCGATCGCAAATGAATGGGGTTGCCAAGCTTTACCAGCAAGGAATTCTTTTCATGAACAAGATAATCATGAACTGTTTCTTTATCGGAAACAATCACAGCCTTGCCTGAAGCCATCGGCTCGAGAAAGCCGTATTGGCCGGAAGTATCCGATCCCTTCGGATCTTCGGCATCGCGCAGGGGCACCACGGCAAAAAGCGCCTTGTTATAGAGTGCGGGCATCTCTTCGTAAGGAATATTATAAATCACTTCGACATTCGGAGGAATATCGAGGCCTGCGACTACAGATGGCTTTGTCGCGACTTTCACCTTTGCCGGCAGTCCTCTCACAGCTTCAAAGAGTGTTTTGTAATCTCGGCCGGGATCGCGTCCGACGCTCACGATGTAAGGCTCGCTATTTTCTTTTTCGTCATTTTTTAGAGACGCGTCATAAAATCTTTTGGTGTCTATGCCTATGGGATGAAAAACAATTTTGGAGCAGTCGAATCCCTGTTCTATGAGAAATTTTACCTGAAACCGGGCAGTGCATACCACACAGTCAATACTTTGGATAGCTTTCCGATTTATAAAATTAATAATTCCCCTGGGATGACGCTTGAGTGCATTCGTAAGATAGGTGTTGTAGATGACAAATTTCGGCTTCTTAAATCTCAAGATATATTTTACCAAGAAAACAAGTGGTAACCCTGCGCATATAAAGACGATGTCAAATCGTCTGATTGCCCAAATGTACGGGATATGCACTAGATTAAAAGAGATACGGCGCAATTTCTCGGCAAACGAGTATTCAATAAATTGGGCATCAATGCCGAACTTGGCCATGTAATTAAGGCCAAGAAGCTGGGTATCGGCAACCAGCCCGCGGTTCCATGCTTCATAAAATTTCTGCCGAGAACCAGCGTAAAGATATAGGACTTTATTTCTTTGCGTCATAGCGATAGATCTCAAAACGTCCGTCATCATATTCCTTGACCGATCCCTGTAAACTTCCGATATTAATAGTTGGACTTTGCTTTTTATCTCTCAATATATACTCCACATGATATTCCGCAAGCTTTTCATGGATACGAGGTCTTATATCATTGTATTTGCCGGTCAAGCGTGTGAAGTATTCGTCTCCTACCAGAACAAATTTATCTGTCTCTTTCGGACACCACTCTGATTCGGTGATACGGAGGATTCTGCAGACTTTTTGCTTGCGTTCGAGCGTTTTTGGATAATGATAGGTTCTTGAGCGGCCGGCGTACAGAGCAAATTCATTTTTTAGCGTGGTTGTTGACACACCATGAAAATATCTTGTAGTTAAATATCGATCCTCCACCTCACCATCAGGAAGTATGTTTAGATTACCTGGTTCTGCGTAAAGCACATAGTGTTTTGTAAGAGCAGGAATATATGGGGTTACGTTATTAGCCGGATCAGCCCAAATGACAGTAGGACTTGGCTCTCTTTCTTCAAGCCATGCGAGAGGCGGACCGTACGCCTGCATGTCTCTCCGCAAATCTTTGGTCTCCCCGGACGGAAAAGGCGTTATAAAAAGAATAAAGTGAATGTTCGCCACAACTAGAGCCAGTGCGATGGCACCCAGTATTATTTCCCTGATTCCCTTTTTTTCTATCGATTGCCAGCTGTACGCAAGCCATGTGAAGAATCCTATCGAAAGCCATGGAACAATAAATGACTTCACATGCTGGGCGGTCTCAAGCTCCTTGCCGGTAATCACATTACTTGCCTGCAAGCAGACCATGGATAAACCGGTAAGAGCGAAGAATACAAAAATGAATGAATATTTTTCAAGGGACACCGACAGCCAGCGCCAGCCAAGTATGAATAGCAAGAGCAGAATGATGACCCATGATCCAGAATATACTACTTCCGCCGTTGGAAGATGCGTATTTACCAGCCCAAAACGACTCATCGCTTCCCAATAAAAGTCAGCATGAACTTGCAACCATGTGTAATAAATGACGGGTGAGGCGATAACTGCGGATACTATACCGACCAAACATACCGAAGAAATATTCGGCCTTGGGATGCTGAAGCGCGAGTCTATAAAACGCTGAAGTATCGCATATATAAAGACCAGCCCGAGCGTCGCTACTACGACCTGCCAGAAAAAGCTATAGAGATAAAAGGATGTTCCAGCGGAAACTGCCAGAGCCGCAATCCTTTTCTTATCTCCCGGCTTCTCCAGCCAGGCAAAAAGAGTGACGTAAAAAATAAAGAAGAAAGGAAAAACCTCCTGACGGACACTCATGCGATATGCTGTAAGGTACGATTGTATGAATACAAACAAGGCGCAGGCCGCGCTCCACATGCCTCCCGCACCCAATCGACGCAACAGATAGAAAACGGCAAAAACAAAGACCAGGCTCCAAAACAAAAAGTTAACAACGATAGCAGACGGCAGAGATAATCCGGCAAAAAAAGGTATGCTAGCTAGCCAGTTTGATCCAAAAAATGCTGGGGTTAAGCTATTTCTATGTTCATAAAAATATGGATTGCCAAAAAATGGGTGTCCATCGGCGACTTCCCTCACTTGAGCATAATAGAGCACCTCATCAGCATAAAGCATGGGAACTCCCTTCCAATCTTTACCGATAGTCACCATCGTATCTACAACAGGTAGGAGCGAGAGTAGCAGAGTCGCGATCGAGAGCCAGATTAATATTTTCTTATTTTCCGCTATAAATTTCATAAGTTAATTGTCTCTCGGATAATATAGCGAGGGCGGTTTTGTGACTCGGAGGATATTCTGGCTATGTATATGCCGATAGTACCGAGTGCAACAAGAAGTACGCCTGCCAGGAAAAAAAGAGTTGATAAAATAAATTCCGGAGTCACAAAAGAGTATTCATACATCAATGAATATAAGATGAGCGTGACTCCTCCTATAAGTCCAGCAAGAAGGAATACCATGCCTGTTAGACATATTGCCCAGAGTGGTTTCGCGGTAAATGACATCACTCCATCGATAGCCAGATCTATAAGCTTCTTTAGAGAAAACTTCGGCGATCCGGCAAAGCGCCGATCCCGGTCGAATTCAATCGTAGCCTGTCGGAAGCCCATCCAGCTTACTAGACCTCGCAGGAAAGGCGACTGCTCCTTGAACTTCAGGAGTTCCTGCTTGACCTGTCGACTCATCAGGCGAAAATCCCCTACATCCGAGGGAATCGACACAGACGAAAGACCATTGAGAATGCGATAAAATATAAAAGCAGCACTTTTCTTGAATACTGTATCCCGGCGAGTTCTTCGTTTGGCGTATACAATATCGAATCCCTGATTGAATTTTTCAATAAGCAATGGAATAACTTCCGGCTGATCCTGCAAGTCTCCATCCATACTGACGATTACATCCCCTTCCGCAATATCAAAACCGGCGATGAGCGCCATCTGATGGCCGAAATTTCTAGAAAAAGTAATGGCTTTGATACGTTTGTCCGTTGCTGCGAATTTCTTTAGGATAGAGGAAGTCGAGTCGGAGCTGGCGTCGTCGACAAAAATCACCTCTGATGAGTACGGCAATGCAGTCAAAACAGTGCTCAATCGCCTATAGAGTTCCGCCAGATTTTCTTCTTCATTGTATACCGGTATGACGATTGAGAGTTTCATTGATATTTTTTAGGATTCGCAAAGCTCGATTACGCCATAAAAAAGTTACGGCTAACGCCTTAGCGGCGGACGCTTTCAAGGCTATTTCATCTGAACGGTTAACAGTATACCACAACTTTTGAGCCATATCATCTGCTTTATCAGGCTCATAAAAAACGGCTTCTTTTTCAGAAATAATGTCACAAATGGCTGGAGTTCTGCTTGCCAGGATCGGCTTTCCAGAGCCCATGTATTCAAAAAGTTTCATTGGCGATGTGTAATAGTACGACTGCGTGTCCCGCTTTGTACCCAGCACTATCAGGACGTCTGCCGCCTGAAGCCAGAGTGGAATGCTGGTGTATGGCTGGTTACCAAAAAAAAGTAAGTTTGAGGGTAACGATTGTACGCCCGTTATTCTAGAAAATTCATCTTTCGGACCCCCAACAATGCCGATCGTCACTTTATTTTGGAGCAGAGAAGCAACCTGGGGCAATATTTCAAGCCCTTTCCATTCAAAAAAACGTCCAACATAAAGCGCCAGCTTTAGGTTTTCATCTATCCCCAGCGACCGACGAACTTTATTCCTCGTTTGGCTGTCATCGGATGGAAAATATACTTCATCTACTCCGTTCGGTTCGACCGTGACTTTTTGTGGATCTAGACCAAAACGATCGATCATCTCTTTTTTGATAATGCGGTTGATGGTAAAAAGTCCGGAGATTCTGGAGAATAGAATTCTATGTATAAAGGTCTTTGATTTGGCTGTATGAGCCTCAGAAAAATATGGCAAATCTAAGAATGGGACTAGGCAGTAGGCTGTATTATCTACATCGATGGTGTAAACGACCGCATTACTACTGATACTCAACCATCGGTACACGAAATATGAAAGTGCAAATGAAAGAGAGCTCAAAGTGAAGAAGAATTTGCCACCCGTGGCAGTCGGCAGCGCCGGCAACTTCACGACGGGCACATCCACACGGAGTCCATAGTACTCTCTGATGGTTACTTTTTCTGTTTTCCTATTAGGCACAATGAGGGTTAGATCTATGCCGGCCTCGATAAATGCCTCGCACATCTTAGCGATCTGGATGCCATGCGCTTTTTCCGTCGGCATGCGGGCATTGGCGATATAGTAGAGTTTCATGCGGGTAAATTATAACATCCTTCGCAGATCTGCCATGGCGTGACGCATCGTGGCGTCTATGCGAAAATAGTTCACAAACGCATTCCGCGCATTATGCTGCATTTCTTCATAACGTTCTGGTGAAATATTTTTGTGGAATTCAGCGACAATCTCCGGCAATTTGTGCACATCATGGAAATCTACAATGAGAGAAAATGATGAGTAATCAACTTTATCCTGGAATGGAAAGATGCGCTCGGTATCTACAATGACCGGGATGCGCCCGAGCGATAGTATTTCGAAAAGGCGCGCGGAATTGTTCCCGTCTCCCTTAACGTCGAGGGCATAATCACTGTGCAAAATCGTATCAACCATTTCCTCCTGCAATTTCCGCATATCCCCTTCCGCTGTTTTGGGGTTTGCAGAAAAAGAGCTCCGTTCACGAATGTTGAGCGTGACGAGAGAAGATTGACGTAAGATATTTATAATTTTCCTGCGCCACAATATGCCCTTGTGACAAGCCTGATACCGTGCGTCAAAGATGCTCCGGATATATATAGGAACCTCCTTTATAAAAGTCCGAATACGCAGTTTCAGAGGAATCTTCGCCCACGCAGCAAAGCCGATACTTGGCTTACTTTCGGTTTTCTTTCGTATAGAAAGTTGTCCATTTCGATTTCTCTCCAAAAGATCGTCGGTAGCAACAGGGATCTGGATACGGCCAGGTTCGGTTTTAAATCTATATCCACCATAGCGTAAAATGCAGACATTTTTTTCGTCAATCGGATACTCAATATCCGCTAAACCGTCAATGAGAATCGGCAGACTATGTTTTTTGGCTGTACTAATACATTCGTCGAGCAGTTCTCTATCGAATTTCAAAAGCCAGTTGTGACGATATGGGACGAGCACCATGTCTGCTTTTTGTATGTCGTGAGTGAGTGCGTAACATGATGGATCATATGAATACGCGTCAAACATCTCCCAGGAAAAAAGAGATATTTTCTCGTATGGATTGCCCCACCATGGCTGCATAAGCGGAGAATGAACGCCTTTGCGCCGCCACGAGGAATGCACGTATAGATGAATGGGTTCCATGGAAATCATGCGACAGAATTCATAAGTTTTTCTAAATGTCTGGCCATGACCTTGGTGGTATATTTCTCAAATACGACAGCATGGCCAGATGCCGCGATATTATTTCTCTTATTCGCGTCATTCCATAGATTATTAATAGCGGCCGCTAATTCTTCCGGATCATTAGGCTTAACTATCACAATATCCCTGTCCGAAACAAAATAGTCATTCATCCACGCACGGTGAGTAGCTATAACTGGCAGTCCGGCGGCAAGTGCTTCGAGGATAACCGTCTGGCCGGAACAATCAGATCCAATAGGAACGCTCGAGTCCTTGGATACAACGACAAGTAGACGAGCTCGGCTGAACAAATCTCTAATTTTCATGAGGGGCATGTCATAATGTACAGAAACATTCGCAGGCAATCTACTACCCTCTGGAATGTTCCTTCTGGATGCCACTACGGTCCAAGAATATGGAACTTTCTCTGCTGCTCTAAAGAGTGCGGGGTAATCTCTCCCAGCATCGCGCCCGACGCTTACAACAATATCTCCGTCGATAGGCAAAGATGGAGGCTTGAAGAAATCAGCGTCTATGCAAAATGGCATGAAGGTGAGGATGGATCGCGGAATTCCTATTCGCTCAAAATCGTCCATTTGTTCGCTCGAGATGCATATGATCTTGGCGTAGCTTTTCCAGAATGTCTTCAGAAGAAAAAGCTTCAGGGGTTTTCCTGCGCTACTCTTTATTAGGATAGATGACGTAATAGATATATATAGCCATTTTGTCTTACGCCGCAAAAGAAATGCAAGACACGATACAAGATAGCCCAGAAAGAGGTTATCCTGCGCAATAATGAAATCATATCGCAATAATTTAGGTATGAGAAAAATCGATCCAATTGTTTTGGGAAGTATTGTAAAGTAGTCTGATCCAGGTATATAGTTCATTCCACGAAGTGGCGTATCTCCTGTTTCCCCCAGTTCTATCTGTTTGAAAATCTCTTCCCGAGAACTCGTGAAGATAAATGCTATGCGTCTTTCTTTTTTCATATATTTTTTATCTTCTCTACTATATTTGAAATAAGGTTTTCGAGTGAGTGATGTTTTCGTACATACTGAACAAGCAAAGATTGGTCTGTGCCACGGTTGCTTAAGATAGCTTCTGCGATTGCCTTCGGCGAGGGCTGTACTTTTATCACTGGAACGCTACTCAATGAATGACTAGTCGATATCACGGGAAGTCCGCACGCCAGCGCTTCGAGGACTACCTTATCAAGACTTCCCGTCTCGCTCGCGTGAATAAGGAATGACGACCTTCTGTATTCAGTTCGCAATTTCAGCTGATCGAGTGGACCTAGAAACTCAACTCTAGCTCCCAGTTTTTTTGCAAGCAGTTCAAGCTTTTTTTGCTCCGTCCCTTCTCCAGCAATTCGCAGAAGCATTCCCGCTTCACTTGCCGCTTCTATTGCCAAATCATGGCGCTTGACAGGCATAAGCCTGCCGACTGAAAGAACAGCATCTTCCGATCTTGCACTAGGATCCGGCGAAAAAAAGTTAATGTCGATGCCGTGACCCATGACACGAGTTTTGTGGGTCTTGATGCGAAAACTCTCTTTTGAAGCCGTGAACACAAGATCAGCAAACAAGACAGAAAGCCGGAGCTTCAGCGTCACGCTCTTATGTGTGTACCAGATCACAAGCTTCTTTCGCCATATCTTCCACAATATTCCAGCGAGTACAATATATATCTGGTTCATATGGACAAATATCACATCGTAGTTTTTTCTTTCATTACAGACATACCAGTAAAAATGTATGAGGTACTGGAGCCTGGACTGCCTCTCCTCTTTTCCTAGGGAGAGGACTTTCACGTTTTCCGGCAAATCATACTCTCCTTTGTAAAGACAGATAACAGTCACTGTCTGGAAGTATTTTGATAGCTCGATGATCCATCGGCAGAAGAAACCGAGCACTGAATCATTCTTATCAACTTTCTGGGTGATGATGAGGAGTTTCATTTCTATGGAAAAAGATTGAACCTAATAATACACCAAATCGCGGAAAAGCCATCCCTCCATCCCACTTTCTTTCCCTCATCATAAGTCCGTCCGGAATAGGAAATTCCGACTTCGTAAATTCTAAATCTCTTGACTTTGGCAGTTATTTCTGGTTCTATGCCAAATCTTCTGGAGACAAGCTTGTCCTTCATGGAGTCAACAACCTCCCTTGTAAACATCTTATAACATGTCTCCATATCGCTCAAATTCAGATTGGTTAAAATATTTGAAATTGTCGTAAGTAGGATGTTGCCAATATAGTGCCAAAAATAGAGTACCCGATGAGGCTGTCCGGAAATGAAGCGTGATCCGTAGACAACATCTGCCTTGCCCTGCAGTATAGGTGCCAAAAGCTTATTAATATC
>CAYGIZ010000015.1:0-10109 GCA_964350075.1 uncultured Candidatus Saccharibacteria bacterium
ACCAGAAAGACATATGTTGTCAAAGAAAAGATCGTGGAATCTGCCACAATCTCGACCTTGAAATTATCTTTACCGAATGGAAAAATTCCCACATATCATTCCGGTCAATTCATCAATATTTATTTTCCGGAATTAGGCACGCCTGAAGGGAAGGCATACAGCATGTCTGGAGCACCTCACGAAGACGTATTGAGCATCACAGTCAAGGCAGTCGGTGAATTTTCACATCGTCTTTGTTCGCTACGCATTGGAGATACAATCGAAGCTTCGTTGCCATATGGATATTTTTACAGTGAATCTGAAGAAAGCAGCCTTATCATGATAGCGGGAGGGATTGGTATCACTCCATTCAGAAGCATGATCAAGGATTCGCTTAAGCGCGATTCACCTAGAAAGCTGGCTCTTTTTTATGGCTCGCGGACATATGATGATCTGATCTTTAAAAAAGAATTCGACCGCATCCAAAAAGAGCATAATAATTTCAATGCTTTCTATTTTGTGACAAGAGACAAGTGCGCTGATCCGTCGGTTATTTATCATAGGATGTGCATAAGCGACATTCTTGGCAGCGGGCCCCAAAAGCACATTGAAGGACGAGAATTTCTGATCTGCGGTTCTATTTCATTTGTAAGCGAGATTTGGAAAGGATTGCGGGCAGAAGGAGTGTCAGAGGAGATTATCTATACCGAAGCCTTTTTCTCACATTGAAATCTTTTCGACTAAGATATATAATTACGAAACAATGAAATCACCACTGCCAAAAGAAGCCTATCAGAAAAATGCCATGATTTATAAAATTTTGGCCAATTCAAAGCGGCTCGAAATTCTCAATATTTTGAAGACAAAGGAGACGTCGGTCGAGGATCTTCTTTTGATAACCAAACTTCCAAAGGCCAACCTCTCCCAGCATCTGGCCTTATTGCGCCACAATGGTCTGATCGTCCCTCGCCGACAGGGATTGAATGTCTCATACAGCATCGTAGATCGGCGGATTGTAGAGCCGTGCAAGATACTGCATAGGTTAAGGCATAGATCGATGGTGAGATAGTTTATTTTGCTGCGAGTCTTAGACGATATTAGAACCTCGTTAATAAGCATTTCTGACCTCAATTGGTTCAGGATTGTGAAGACGTGGTAAGGGTATTTTTCCGATTGACTTTTGGAACCTCTGTATGCTAAGATTTAAGCATTACGACGAAAGAGGTTCCGAACGGCTCGCTGCCTAAGGAGCCTTTTTCTTTACCTCAATCTTTACCCGTACATCTGGGGCGTCTAAAATTGCAAAGAATGTAGCCCCTATTTTCTTATAGAGTGACGATGCTCTGTTTCTGTCAGGGAATAATATCTTTTCAAATCTCTTTTCCTCTATTAAGAAATCCACCATTCGTTTGTAGTCACCATCACCTGATACGAGGACTACTTTTTCAAAATCCTCCTTTTTATAGAGTTTCTTCATTACGTTGAAAATAATGTCGGCGTCTACATTACCTTTCTTTGTCCCGAGCATGGCTGGGTTATGTTCTCGGAAAAGAAGAACGAACCCTGCCTTCTGAATTTCTTCATAGATGTCATTGTTTTCTTCCTGCACAAAACCGAGGAAATAATATGCTTTAGTGACATGGTATTTTTGTTCAAGATAGATACGAAAACGAGCAAGGTCAATGTCCCAAGGATTGACCTCTCTTTTTGAAGTAGCCATGTAGAGATTTTGGCCATCTATGAAAGCAATATTTTTATCTTTTGTATTTTCCATGGGCGTTCTTATTACCCAGTATAGGGAGGGCCGAAGCCGTTGTGAGCCTATAGTATACCAGATTTATTTGGCTGCCGGACTTGGAATCGAACCAAAATTTTCGCTTTCAGAGAGCGACGTCCTACCTTTAGACGATCCGGCAATAGTCTACAAAGTACCTTAAAATTAGGGATTATTCAAGCTACCTAAACCGGTCCCTCGTACCTTCTGTAATTCGAGGGTACGCTCCCTCTGAATTCTAGCCTGCTATCATTTCTTGCTTTTCCATCTATACTGGGTAATAAATCCAATCTGCCATTCCTCAAATTTGCCGGTATCTCATCCTGCGTTCTGAATGTATTTCTCAATATTGCCACCAATCCCCAGATGGAGAGGATGACAAAGAGTCCGATGACTCCATATAGTATAGCTAATCCTCCTTTTGCCCGGCTGCCTTCTTCGCCTGCTATGAGATATCTAAAGATGTTGATAATTATCCAAATAACAGCGAGAGAAATAAGAAGTGCGATAACAAGATTTCCAATATCCGTGGCTTTGTTCGCTACACTGTTAATATCTGTAAGCGTGTTCATGCTATAATACTAGCACTATGTTCTCTGAACCACAAAAGAATATCGCTGAGCTAGGTATTATGGATGGGATGAAAATTGTGGACCTTGGAGCCGGTTCGGGCTTCTATACCATTGAAGCGGCAAAAAGAGCTGGTCCGAGTGGAAGGGTTTATGCGGTGGATGTACAGCAGGATTTACTTGATAAAATCAAGAATTCAGCAGCCTTATTGGGCCTGCACAATATAGAAGTAATATGGGGCAATATCGAGAAGATCGGAGGAACAAAGCTAAGAGAAGGCATCGCTGATCGCATTATTCTTTCCAATACTCTCTTTCAAATCGATCCAGCAGATAGGGAAAACCTGGTTTTAGAGACGAAGCGACTCATGAAACAGGGAGGCAGACTCCTGGTGGTGGACTGGGAATCGGGCACTCCATTGAGTCCAAAAAATACCGTGCCAAAGGTTCTGGCCGAAGGGATTTTCCAGAAAGCAGGTTTCTTCCCTGAAAAATCTTTTGATGCCGGAGACCACCATTACGGAATTATTTTTAAAAAATCATAATTATCATGAGTAAATTCCAAGTAATCGTAATCGCAATATTCGTCATATGCATCATCGCCGGCGTCGCTCTCTTTGCGACTTACAAAAGTAAGGATGCGCAGAATTCATTGCCGACCGTGACAATATGGGGTGTTTTTCCACAGTCTATTTTCACCGCGCTCGTTCGACAGCTCAATAATACCCGAGAATCACCACTTTCCATAAATTATGTAGAAAAATCCTCTTCAGCTTTCGATAAGGAATTCATAGAAGCACTAGCCAGAGGAGAAGGCCCGGATGTTATCCTTATACCGCAGGAAATGATGCTCCGTCATTCCGACAAGATTACTCCGATACCATATAGCCTTCTGACCGAGAGAGATTTTAAAAATACATATGTGCAGCAGGCGGAGCTCTACCTGACTTCCCAGGGAATAGCAGGCTTGCCTTTTACCGTCGATCCTTTAGTAATGTACTGGAATCGCGATTTATTCACCAATGCCGGCCTGGCAACACACCCGCGATATTGGGATGAATTTGCAGATGTATCCAAGAAGATTGAACAAAAGGATGTGAACTCGAATATACGCAGGAGCGCTATCGCTATGGGAGAATTCGCCAATATTAGCCATGCAAGGGAAATCCTCGGGACCCTTTTTATGCAGTCCGGCAACCCGGTGACCACGAGGAATGACGAAGGTGTGCAGAGTACGCTTGGAGGTGACGGCATCCAATCATCTTCTCCGGCCGTCTCATTCTTTACACAGTTCGCCAATCCAAGAAATGAGGAATATTCTTGGAACCGTTCCTTGCCGCTTTCCAAGAATTGGTTCCTGGCAGGATCTCTTGCGACATATTTCGGCTTTTCTTCCGAACTATTTGATATCAGAGAAAAAAATCCCAATCTTGATTTCGATGTTTCTCCATTGCCACAGATCAGAAATGGCAGGAACCGAGTGACCTATGGATCCATGTATGGGCTTTCTATTGTCAGAAGCTCCGCAAATCAGGCTGCAGCGTATGCCAATCTGCAGGCTCTGACGGCCCCTGATGCTTTGACGATTCTCGGTCAACTCTCATATCTTCCTCCAGTAAGGCGCGACATGCTTGCTACCGGTTCGGCTGATCCATATCAGACAATTTTCTACGATTCTGCTCTGATCTCACGGGGATGGTTGGATATGAACATACGCATTACAAACGATATTTTTCAAGACATGATCGAGTCTATTACTAGTGGCAGAGTAAGCACAGAAGGGGCGATTCGCAGCGCGCATGATCAGATGAACTTATCACTTCAAAATCCCTAAATGAAAAAAATTATTTTATTTTCGACCCTCGCAATTTTTCTAGCTTTCGCCTTCATTCCCATGCATGTTATGGCTCAAGACGCTCCGAGGTTGGACTATAGCGGGTTTGTAAACTGCGATGGGGTAGTGAAGAAGAGTGAGCAGTTTAGACAGACTAAATGTGATTTCGAGGCATTGATGGCCACGATTAATAAGATGATAAACTGGATGTTCTATATTTCCATTCCTGCTGCAGGTGTCCTCTTTTCCTATGCCGGTCTTCTCTATATAAGGGGCACCTCCAATAGCAGAAGCCAGGCCAATAAGATTTTTACATCTGTGGGGATTGGGTTTATAATAATGCTTGTAGCCTGGATCGGAGTCAGGACAGCGGTGGACTGGCTGGTAGAAAAGAACTCCGGAGCCACTACCTTTTTGGGGAAATGATATGAAAATAAAAAGAATAATTTTCGGTCTAATACTTATTGCTGTCTTTGCGGTAAGTTTTAGTTTTGTGGAAGCACAACCTGTTCCGCCCACTTCAAAAGTAACTGCTCCTCCTGTAACTAGTAAAGTTACGTCTCCTGAAAAGACGGCTTCCTTTCTACAGAACCCATTACAGGCCAAGAATATTGAGGAAGTATTAACTACTATAGTGGATCTCGCTATATTTATAGGAATGATTTTCGCCGTTCTGATGTTTATCTGGATCGGCTTCAAGTTTGTTCTTGCGCAGGGAAATTCCACAAAACTTTCCGAGGCAAGGACATGGTTCCTTTACGCAGTTATCGGCACAGCCGTGCTTATAAGCGCGAAAGTAATAGTGGAAGTTGTAAAGAATACATTTATTTCTGCCGGAGTTGTAAATGAGAATTATTTCAAAAAACCATAATTAAATGAAAAATATATTTTTTAAGATAAGCTTGTTGGTTTCAATGTTTCTCTTCCCGATCATCTCCTTTGCGCAAGAAAAGAAGGACCTGAAATACTTAGTCGGTGTAATTCTTGAGTATCTCACAATAGGGATATATCTGATAATCTCTCTTGCTGTTGTTACTTTCGTCTGGAATGTATACAGGTATTTCTTTACAGAAAAAAGTAAAACAGAGGCAGGTATGTATGTCTTGTACAGTACCATTGGCTTTTTTGTCATTCTTTCGTTATGGGGATTGGTGGCGCTTCTTACTAATTCATTAAAATTAGACAATCAACAGCCAAATTGGCCATTTGGTTCAAGTGGCCGTATATTTACCAAGCCTGGATCCACGATTAATCAAGGTTATACGAAACCAGGATCTACAGTTAATCCGTAAATAGCAATAATCCCCACATTGGTTTGTGTCGTATTGATATCCTTGTTATAATTCTCCTGTAGTTATTATTTACTTATTAAGTTAAGCTTTATTATGAAAAAAATTATTGCATCCGTTCTTGCATTTTCACCAGTCTTGGCTTTTGCGCAACAGCCTATTACTGACATTAACACTCTTTCTACAAAAGCTACTGACATTGGAAACCTTGTCATAGCTTTAGCGATTTCTCTAGCAGTCATTTGGATTATTGTTAGTGTTGTTCGATATTTAATTGCCGGAGGTGAGGAGGATAGGGCAAAAGGAGGGAAGGCTATTCTATGGGGAGTTGTAGGTCTATTCGTCATCCTGTCTATTTGGGGACTTGTAGCAATTCTAAAAAATACATTCCGAACTCAAGATAATATTCCAGTAACGGAGATCAATAGAACCACGACCCTTCCTGTTCCAGCTCCGGTCAGATAATCATGGACGGGACTTTCGCCAGAATAGGGAATAATCCAGAAATTAGAAACCTGGTTACAAAAATAATAGACGTCATAATCACGCCTCTGATTTCGCTCCTCTTTCTTCTTGCAATGCTCGTCTTTGTCTGGGGATTGTTCGGGCTTATAGCTAAAGGAGACGATCCCACAGCTAGAAAAGAAGGTCAGCAGCATATACTCTGGGGTGTTATTGGAATGTTTATAATGATCTCGGTTTTTGGTATTATCAGATTGATTGGAAATACGGTAGGAGTCGATCCATTTCAGTAAGAGAAAAGAGGCAACCGCTTGGTTGCCTCTTTTTTGTTCTGCAATTTGTGCTATTTAACGGTACTGATTGTAAACACAAGCAGTGCCGAATGAACGCCTCCATTTTTTTCAGGAATGAGGCGGTACTGTATTCTGGTTCCAGAATATTCTGGAACCTTCCACCCAAGTTCTACATGATCTTTCCATGGAGGAACTTCGTATTCATAGCCACCTTCCTTTTTACCTCCATTGATCATTACATAATACCAGAGATCACTTCTCAACAATCCGGCCTCTATGGACTGCCTGGGGGATGTCGAGATCACGATTGGTTCAGAAGGTTTGTCTGTTAGGATGATTTCGTAGTGGCCAGTGCCAAACGTAGTATATGATCGTCTTTCGTGTGATTCATATGCTCTGCCTGCTGATTTGAATAATATGACGCACACCATGGCAATCAGTATAATACTGACAACCGCTAGAATTGAGCCAATTTTATTCGTTGTCATCTTTCCCTCCTTTTTTCTTTCCGCGTTGCCCACTAGCTATGGGAAGAGCTCCGGAGAGTTCTAGGAAGTCTATCTTGGCTTGGCCCCTTCCCACAAGAGCAAGCTTCATGGCCTGCGCATGCGGCATCTGGTTCTTGGACTTCCTAACCATCTTATTTGCCACCGCGATCACTGAATCCATCTGTTTTTCGAAGTTTCTTGCATCCTCAACATCTTTCGGATTGCTGATATCATAGACTTCGGGTGTGCCTGTCCATATGCCTAGTTCTATTTCTTCCGGATCAAGAAAATCTTTCCCTCCCCATTCTTTTTCAAAAGCTTCCTGAATGTTCTTGATTTGCTCCTCTCCGAAAGACACAATATCAAGCGATCCAATGTAACCCTGAAGGAAAGCTTCTGCTCTAGCCTTAACCCTACGGACTATGTCTTTTTCTCTAGTCCTGAAAAAGTTAACAACGTAGCCTGGAAGAGGAACGATAAGAACCTGATATTTTAGTGTCATGGTTTTACCCGTTCTTAGAGTGTATGTTGCACCCTCCGTATCCTCTACTGGTATCACTTTCTTCATGTCTATTTCCCCACCCTCGGCTAGTACATCCCAAGGATACTTCCAATGGAAGCCAGCCTGGAATTCCTTCTGGGCTTCTATGGTTCGTGAGCCCGAAAAGGTGCTAGTAGGTTCTGCACTTTCTGCGACAAACCTATTTGACATTATCCATGCTTTATTTTCCGGCACAATGAAAGTCACGTGTGGAAAAATAAAAGGGAAGTAAGTAATACATGCGAATGTCGCGCTGATTATTATCGCTACCTCCGCGTCGGTTATGAAGATGTGAGTAAAAAACAGGGAGATGAGAAATATCATCGCCCAAAGACTTACCCCAAATGTCATTCTTGTCATATTTCCTCCTGTTGTGAGCCTTGCGGCTGCGGGTTTTTTCAATTATTATCAATCCATCTACAAAATAACATAACTTAGTACAAAAGTCAAGCATATAAAATCAGGTATATAAAAGGAAAAGCAAGCTGGTTAGCTTGCTTTTTTTGTTATTGTTGCATGTCCTACTTTCAAGGACGTGCACAATCGAACTGAATTTTTATTGGCTCGTCCGATAAGGACTTGAACCAATACGCTACTACCTGGATATCGGATTGCACGCGTGGTGCTGGAATCCACTTCGGATTCTCCAGCGTGCCAGTATTGTAAACCACCCGGTACTGTGACCAGTCGGCCCACACCGTTGGATCAATTCTCCATCCCCTCGGTGTCACGTACATGACATCCGTTCGAGATGTAATGGTCTTTGTGACCACTATTTTTTTCACATTCTCGATTGACTCATCGCAGTTTTCCAGAATTTTTTCTGTTCTGGAGGGAGTGAATCCCTCCGGCCAGACTGGAGTGGGAGGGGTGGGAGCAGGATGTGATTTCTGCAATTCTACGGGTTTTGAACTACCGTTGAAGTGCACATTGTCTCCCCAGTTCAGTGTGATTACAGTGTTTGTGCTGTTTTCAACACTGATATTTGGCACGGCCGGTTGTCCACGCAATCCTTCTTGTTTTACTTCCGTGTTGTTTTTGTCGACAATACGGTAATTAGAAGGTTGTGGTTCCTGTACTGTTTCCCGTTGCCGGGTATTCACAATATTACTATTACTGCCGTCATTTTTGAAGATGATGTAAATCGTTCCACCCACAAGGGCGATCAGTAATAGTATTCCAACGATCTCCTTCCATTTATCCAACGCTCTGTGACGAGTAACTGGAGTTACCGGAGGAGGTGTTGTTGCCGTGGTGCCAGGAGTCGATCCTGGTGGTACTGTACCTCCACCTGCTGTTGGTGTTGCCGCCGCAGGCGGAGGTGTTGTTGTCACTGGCGCCGCTGCGGGTGCTACTGCCGCAGGTGCCGTTACCGGTGCTGCCACCACTGGCGGTGTTGCTGCCGGAATGGTGGTAGTCACCGTCCTACTGGTGACCACCGTTTTCGGTCCGGTAGTCGAGCGGGGAGCGCGTGCTGTTGATGGTCGTTTTACCCCTGTTGTCGCACCGCCCATTCCCGGCATCGGTAATTTACCCGCTGCCGTTGTTCCCGTTGCTGCAGCCTTCGCTGCTGCTGGTTTGTTTTTTTTAGTTGCCATATTCTTCAATCGTTTCCGTAGGTTTTTCAATGCTTTTTCAACATTTGGCACACCTAGTGCCTATATCTCCAAAGCGCACTGTATAGTTACAATTATACACGAAATAAGGAGTTTGTCAAGGGTATGTAAAAAGGGAAACTCCAGGCATTTCTGCTGGAGTTTCTTTGTTTCCAAGGGTCAAAAGGGTCTTGGTACCCTAGTACTTAATCTTCATCTTTGTGGCATGAGGATGCTTGCCGTTGCGGTCGGCTTTGTCGAAGCCATCTGCTCCGCGCCCCAGGCCCTTACGGGTTGGCAGGAGATTTGCTACGAAGGCAGATATTTTTTTGCGGCGTTCATTGTTCGCAGTTCTGGACTCAATGATTTGCTGAGCCATGTTGAGGGGCACTCCCCACATCATCTTCCCGTGCCGCTTTCCCATTTCTTGGGCTGTAATGACGAGAGGACTTTTGTGGTTCCACTCGTACTTTCCGTCTCTGGCATGGAAGACACAACCGCTGATTGCAATTGTCTCGTTGTCCTTGCTGACGTAGTATGAACCACCGTATGGCAAGTCCACTTCTGTTAAACTCTCTCCATTTGAGAGCCGTGCTTCCAGGTCTTGGGGCAGGAAGGGGACGTACTTGACTGGCTGAAAGACTTTACCCTCTGACGCGCAAGTCGCTTCCTCCCCATCTGCTTGGACAAGGTGCTGAGCCTCTTTCAAGGTCATTGGTCGTCCAAGCAGCTTCGAGATTTTAATGCTCACGTCCGTCCCGGTGTAGAGAATTGGACAGTATGCGCCTGGAATCGATTCATTCGACATCCATCCCCATGCTTCCTCATCGTAAGGAGGGAATTCCGCTACTGCGGCCTCGGTTGATGTTTCGGTTACTTTCTCGCTAGCGGGAGCAGCTTTCGCCACTTTCTTCCTGCTAGTCGCCGGTTTAGTTGTCTTGGTTTTACCCATACATATAAGTGCTTGCGCACAGTAGTTTTCGGCAAACGCCGTATTTCATATCGTATCCTTATTCGCAAAGCGGCCAGGGCACGATTGCATCTGGCAATAGATTAGCATATAACTTGACATACGTCAAGTATTAGAAAATATGTGCCGGGGAGAGGACTTGAACCTCCATGGATTACTCCGCTTGCTCCTAAGGCAAGTGCGTCTGCCAATTTCGCCACCCCGGCATGTTTATCTATCTTACCATCTTTTAAAAACACTGTGCGCCCAGTAGGGATCGAACCTACGACCTTATCCTTAAGAGGGATCTGCTCTACCAGCTGAGCTATGGGCGCA
>CAYGIZ010000016.1:0-10061 GCA_964350075.1 uncultured Candidatus Saccharibacteria bacterium
ATATTCCAAAAACTGCTGGTCTGTTTGCATTTTAATTTAATTCATTAAGTCGGTTAATCTAACAGAATACGGTATAAGTATATATTCGAAGGAAATGCTGGTCAAAACAAAATGTGTACAACTATGCGTTCGCTGGCGCAGGAGTAGCAGCTGCTTCTGCTTTTGCAATCGGCCGCTTCTTTGGCAAAACATTAATTTTCTTTCCTTCAATAACTTTCCTAGTTATAAGAAAGTTGTGCACAGTTCCAGAAAGCTGCGCACCTTTGCTGATCCAGTGCTTTATCTTCTCAACTTTGAATTGCTCAATCTTATTATCTTTTCTAGGATCATATGAACCGAGAACTTCGAGATATTTTCCGCTCTTCGGGCCATTCTTGGAATCAGTCAAAACAAGCCTGAATGTCGGCTCGTGTGTTCGTCCTACTCTCTGCAGTCTGATCATTAACATGTGGGCATCATACTATCAGACCTGTCAAAAAAAGGCAATATAGGGTATAGTATGGGCAATATGAAGGATAGAAAGGTCACGGGGACGATTACCACGATCAGAAAGGCCATTGGATTCGTGAAAGACCCTCTGGATGAGGAAAATGACATAGTAGTGGAATCAGACAGGCTGAATTTCGCCCTGAACGGCGATACAGTTGAAGTGACATTGCTATTGGACAAACAGGGTGAAAAATTCGGCGAAGTCACGAAGATAATAGAGAGGGCAAGAAAAACTTTTGTCGGAACCGTGGAACTCAGAGGCGGCAAGGCCGGAGTAATTCCCGATGACAAGAAAATGTACGTGGACATTATGCTTCCTACTGCCGAAGCTTCCAGGGTCTCTTCCGGCGACAAAGTTCAAGTAGAACTAGGTGCTTGGACTGATCCCTTGAAAAATCCTGAAGGCAAGGTACTACGAGTCATTGGAAAAAAAGGAAATAATAATGCCGAAATGGAATCCATCGTTCTTGAAAAAGGATTTGACACTAGATTCCCTCGCAAAGTTGAAGAAGAGGCGGAAGAAATAGAAAGAAATGAAAAAATAATAAGCGCAGAGGAGATAGTTAAGAGACGAGATATGCGCAACACCTTAACGGTCACCATCGATCCCTTTGACGCAAAAGATTTTGATGACGCCATCTCTTTCAAGGAACTAAGCGGTGGAAAATACGAAATCGGCGTTCATATCGCCGACGTTTCCCACTATGTCCGTGAAGGCACGGCTCTCGATGATGAAGCAGTCAAAAGAGGCTGTTCCATTTACCTCGTTGACCGCACTATCCCCATGCTTCCAGAAGTCCTATCAAATGATGTATGTTCCTTGAATCCCCATGAAGACAAACTTTCCTTTTCTGCTGTATTTATCATGGATGATAAAGGTGAAGTCCTGGAAAGATGGTTCGGTAGGACGGTCATGAATTCCAATCACCGCTTTACATACGAAAGCGCGCAGGAGACTCTTGATACGAAAAAGGGCGAATATTTTAAGGAGCTTGACACGCTAAACAAGATCGCAAAAATTCTCCAAAAAGAAAAGTTTAGTAAGGGCGCGATAGAGTTTGAGCAGGAAGAGATAAAATTCAAGCTGGATGAGAATGGGAAGCCGATAGGGGTTTACAAAAAACCACGCCTGGATACTCACAAACTCGTCGAGGAATACATGCTTCTAGCCAACCGCGAAGTAGCGAAATATATTTATGACGCCATACATGGCAAGGGTAAAAAGGATACAGGCTCCATATATCGTATCCACGATATTCCTGATCAGGAAAGGATGACCGATCTTTCCACTTTTGTGAAAGCTCTCGGCTACTCTCTTCCGCTCAAAGACGGCAAGGTTACTGCTTATGCCATCAAAAGCCTCTTGAAGCAGATAGAAGGAACTTCTCACCAAGCTCTCATCAGCACAGCCGTCATCCGCTCCATGCAGAAAGCGATTTATTCTACGAAGAATATAGGACACTTTGGTCTGGCTTTCGAATACTACACACACTTCACCTCTCCTATCCGCCGATATCCCGACCTTCTAGTTCACCGCATTCTTCACAAGCATTTAAATGGCATACCTTTCGGCGATCGCGAGATTGTCCAATTCCAGAAAATCGCCGAGCAATCTACAGCAAGAGAAATCGATGCGGCTGATGCCGAACGTGCTTCCAAGAAACTTAAGCAGGTAGAATACATGTCCGACAAGATTGGTCTGGTCTTCATGGGTACTATTTCCGGAGTTACGGAATGGGGTCTGTACGTAGAGGAGCTTGAAACAAAATCAGAAGGAATGATTAAGATCCGCGATCTAGGAAATGATTTCTATCAGTTCGATAAAAAAACTTATTCTATAAAAGGCCAGAAGACAGGCAAAGCTTTCACACTAGGCGATAAAATAAAATTCAAAGTAGCTGGAGCTGATTTGGATAGGAAGACGCTGGACTTCCTACCGGCCTAGGAGTGTAGGAGGATTGTGCTGCGAATTCCCTTAATAATCTACTCCTGTTCCTTTTTTGTATTTTTCCTGAACATAGTAGTGAGTTGTAGAAGTTAAAAAAGGAACTCCCAGGTTTCCCTGGGAGTTGATGCTGGGTCGTCAGTGAATTGTAACTAGCGAACAAGATCTGCCTCTGTGGTAATTGGATAAGGTCTCTTTCCTTCTGCTATCTCCACAAGTTCATTGACTGCTAGTGAGAGCGAATGCAGACTCAATCTGACCATATTATCAGACTTACTTGCTAGTTCTCCTGTCACTGTTTGAGACATGAGAACGCTGTACAAAAAACTACGGAAGAATAGCTCGATCATTACGGGTTCCATTCGGTTCGGTATCAACTTCACCAGTTCCTCCGGAGGTTCCCATGAGAGATTTCCAAGGGTAGCGCAATTAATTTTAATCATAAGGCCTTATGTTTAGGGGATTTCGAACAGCAAAAAAATCATCTTGGCTCTAGTCATACTAGAACCTCCAACTATACTTGTCAACACTTAATCTACTTCGCCACCTTTACCGCCTCCTCAAACTGTATAGAAAGCAGCTTGGAAGCCCCGTCTGATCCCATTGTCACTCCATAAAGAACTCCAGCTCGAGACATCGTTTCTCTATTATGTGTAATTAAAATAAGCTGAGAATATTTTGAAAGATTAGCAATCATATCTCCATATTTTCTTGAGTTCGCTTCATCGAGCGCAGCATCTGTCTCATCGAGAATGATGAATGGTGGAGGGTTCACTTGAGAAACAGCAAAAAGCAGAGCGATGGAGGTCAGCGCTCTTTCACCGCCTGAAAGCATCATTAGGCCCTTCACTTTCTTTCTTGGCAGATTCACATTTATTTCTATTCCTTCTTCGCCCTCTTCTTCTTCAAAAATCTCCTCGTCATCCTCACTCAATACAGCAGAAAGATCAGTATCAGATTTCTTCTTTCTTTTCTTTTCTCTGATTACATTAAGCGAAGCATTTCCACCTCCAAACATCAATGAAAAGAATTCCTGGAACTGCGCATTTATTTTTAGAATTCCTTCTTTGAATTCTACATCTATTCTCGCGTCCAATTCCGCTATTAAATTATTTAGAGATTGCCTTGAAGTTTCCAGATCGACGAGCTCACGAGCAAGAAATGCATCTCTCTCCTCTACTTCCTGATGCTCTCTCATAATATCCATACCGCTGCCGGTACCGGAATCCTCTATGCGTATCTTTATTTTTTCAATAGACCTGAACCTGTCATGCTGACCTGTGCGGGGCTCATAGGAAACAACAAGGTCTTTATAGTCCATGCACTCTCTGCCAACAAGGACATAGGCCTCCTGCAATTCCCTTTTGAATGCCTCATCTTCAAGAATCAATTTATCTTCTCGGCTCTTGATACCGCTCAAATTTCCTCGAAGCTCATTCTGACGAGCAATGATCTTGAATACATTTTTCTCGGCATCTCTATTGGAATCTTTTTCTTTTTCTATTTTCTGGCGCAGATTATTATAATCAAGAGTCTTCTCTCTCTCATGCTCATCTATTTTTTTTAAGGAAATTTCTAAACCCTCCTTCCTCTTCCTTAAATTTTCTATTTCTCTTTCCGTCTCCATGGTGTTTATAGAATCCTCTTTTCTTTTATGCAGAGAGATGAAGCTTAGGAGCATATTCTTTATTTCTGCAATACTTTCCAAAAGACTGGCTTTTTTGACTACATCCTCTACATCCTTGAGATATATGGTTTTTGACTCCTCGCGAGTCTGTTTTTCTTTTTCTCTATGTAATGCCCTTTGAGCCGATCCCATTTCGCCCTCGATCTTTCCCAAGTCACGCATGATGGCATCCTTCTCTAAGCGTATCTTATGTAGGGCGGATTCTATAGAAATCAACTCATCACTTTTGGCATCGCGATTCTTGGATTGCTCTAATATCTTTCTAGCTTCAGCAATCTCCTGATCCAGCTCCGCTAGTTCTTTTAACATAGGACTTTTAACCTCGTCTATATCAGTCCTCTCTGACTTTATATATACCTCTTCTCTTTTGAAATATTCTTTGTATAGCACTCGCAATTCCTCTCTCAATTGCTGCACTTTTTCTACTTTCTCCACCTGCTTCTTAAGGAACTTCAAATGAGGAGAAATCTCTCGCCGCAAAGACTCCACTGACTTCATATTTTCTTCTGTCTTCTCAAGTTTTCTCTGGCTTTCTGTCTTCTTATATTGATAAATTTTCAAGCCCAAGGCGTCCTCTATCATTTCCCGCCTCTCCCGAATATTTGCGTTTAATATTCTATCCGCCTCTCCTTGAGAAATAATATGATGGCCGGAAGCGCCGATATGGGCATGAGCCAATAGCTCTACAATATCCTTCAATCGCACCGGACTGCCGTTTACAAAATATTCATTGCTATTATCTCGATGTACTACTCTCTCCAAGGCAACCTCCTCAAAATCCACATTTAAAATTCTTTTTGAATTATCAAAAACCACTTTCACGCTGGCTCTGTTTATTCTCGATCCACCTTCACCTCCTCCATTGAAAATGAGATCTTCACCGCGCTTGCCTCGCATGGACTTTATGGACTGCTCACCCAGTACAAAGCGAAATGCTTCAGCGACATTGCTTTTGCCGGAGCCGTTCGGACCGACTATGGATGAAATGGGAGAGGTGAAGTTAAGAACCGCCTTTTTAGCGAAAGACTTGAAACCTGAAATCTCCAAGGATTTGAGATACATGGATATATTTTAGCATAGATGGTAATATTTTATATATGAAAAAAATAATTGTAATTATCCTTATCATAGTTATGGCGGTCTTTGTTATTTACACCAAAAAGAATACTCGCCTAGAGACGCAGAGATTATTAAATACAATAAGCGGCTATAGTATAGACTATCCTGCTTCCTACCATGTGGCTTTTCAGAACAATCTTGTAAATTACGATGAGAACAAATACGAGAACGGTAAAGCAGATGGAGTAAAAATTCAGATTCAGCCATTAGAAGGAAAATACCCCGCTTCCAAAGAAGCGAAAGTGATTTTTTCTGAAAGGAGGAGTGAGGGACCGGGCGGAACTTTTGATTTATATAGAGTATCAGAACAAGATGGCAGAGATCACTTCCAGATATTGGTCTGGGGAGCTGAAAATGACAAGGACAATATAAATAAAATACTATCTACATTTGAGTTTCTAGACTGCTCAAATCCTCGAGCATGCATGGCTTTTAGGTAAAAAGAAAGAGCCTGGGAGAGGCTCGATCGCGTGATCAACGAATTTAATGCTGTGACAGCTATGATTTTGCCATCTGGCAAGTCTGACAATGTGCGACATGACTCTTCATCCATCCTCGCTCAATGCTCATTCCGCATGGTGCCTTTTCACAGCAAGGCATGCTATGCGTAATGCCTTCAGGCTGTGTGTGGCAGAGGCAATGACAGGCGAACCAGTCACTTCTAAAATTTCCGGAACTGCGTTTGATCTTCTTTTCTTCTCTACAAACCGGACAATTCTTAATGTGCATCTCGAGCTGACCGTTTTTGATATTCAAACCGCACGGCGACTTTTCACAGCATGGAACACAGTGCACAATACTTCCTTCGGAACCATGACAACTGCAATCACACACGGTTGTATCACTACAATCACAATCAATAATGTTTGACATTTGTACTATCCTCCCTTGGTTTGGGGTTTACAATACGATACCACTATTTATTTCCTTAGTCTACCACCTTCAGCACCAAGGATTTGAGATACATAGATATCTTTTACCATAAATGATAGGATTTTAAACATGAGAAACATCATTATATCAATCATTGCAATACTTGTTGTAGCAGGAGGTATATATACTTATAAAAATGGAGATACTTACGTGGGATGGAATACATATGAGGATGTAAGTTTTGGATTTGAGTTCAGATACCCAAAGAGAACATATATTTATTCCCAGATATATGATGAACAAAGCACAAGCACAAGTGCATACTTGTTTACCTTTAGTGAACCGAATGCTCCAGAGACAGAAATTCCATTGGCGACCATACGATTTCGCACTGGAAATCGATACAATCCACCTGTACTTGATGTTGGAACCAGAGAAGACAATGAATTTGATGTAAACGATGAATATATACTAACCGAAAAAATAACCCTTAGTGAGAATCCTCAGGTTATAGAATTAGTATGGACTAATGAAAAATATCCAGAATACAAATACTCTGAATACCAGGTGATTAAAAACGATATTGAGACTGGAAGAGTATATTATTTTTATTTAAGTGGAATCGTCGGATTTACGTCTGAAGAATTAAGGAAAACTGCATTATCATTTAAATTCTGATCTAATTACCACCCCTTTATCTCCAGGGCCTTCTCCGCTGCCTTCTGCTCCGCCTCTTGTTTAGAGAGTCCCGCACCGGTAGCGATCTGCTCATCACCTATAAACACGCCTAGCGTAAACATTTTGTTGTGATCCGGACCAGTCTCTTTCATGGTTTTATACGAGGGAGTCTGTCCTGTTTCCTCCTGCGCTCGCTCCTGGAAACGGCTCTTGGCATCTAGCCAGAGTTTCTTTTCAACTATTTCATCGATATCGATAACTTCCAACAAATTCTGTGAAATAAAATTCGCAGCTGCATCATAACCATTATCCATATATATAGCACCTATGATAGCTTCGATACTGTCGGCCATGATGATGGATCGCGCACGTCCAGTATCTTTTGATTCACCCTTTGACATGAGAAGATACTCATTTACTCCGAGTGCTGTGGCAACCCTGGCAAGACTATGAGTGTTCACGAGAGCCGAACGATATGAAGTCAATTCCCCCTCATGCTTGCCTGGATATTTTCTGTACAAATAACTTGTGATGACGAGTTCGAGAACTGCATCGCCGAGAAATTCCAATCTTTCATTATGCTCCAGCCCTGCCCCTTTATTCTCATTAAGAAAAGACCTGTGAGTACAGGCTTGCTTCAGAAGATTTATATCCTTGAACTCGACTTTCATCTTGTTCGCGAATTTTTGGAAATCAGGCATTGTCTTCATTTTTCAGCAGTGTAATTGATTTTGTAACTATTGGCAAAATGTCATTATAAAAATTTAGTTCGAGGATATCAGAAATTTTAAACCATTTGGCATCATCTAGTCCCTTGCTTGGGCCGAGCTTTAGAGGTTCGAATTTTGATTTTGCCAGGAAATAGTGAACTTGTTTTCGCAGTTTTCCTTTCTCGGGATCGTTCGCAATATATTCATTCATCCCCAGATCAGTTTCAATTTCAATATCCAATCCCATTTCCTCTTTTATTTCCCTTACTGTGCCTTTTCTGACATCCTCCGCACCCTCCAGTTTTCCCTTAGAAAGGGTCCAGTGCCCAAATATATCGTGGACAAAGGCCATATATATTTCTTTGCCTTTCCTGGCGTAGACAACAGCGCCTCCAAGGTTTTGGATCGGCATTTCTTCATATGGAATGTCTTCTATTTTTTTCTTTTTTTTTGTAGTAACGGCATCCTTGCCCGGCTCTCCCAATTCTTTGTAGACAGAGCCGAGAACTCCGTTTACGAACTTTCCGCTATTCTCTCCTCCGAAGGTTTTAGCCAATTCAATCGCCTCGTTTATAGCAACTTTGGCCGGCACTTCATTTCTATCAGCAAACAGAAGCTCGTAGAGACCCATTCGTAGTACGTTTCGATCTACGACAGAAATTTTATCTATAGGCCAATCCGGAGCAGCTTTTTCTATGATCCTATCCAAGTCAGGCCGCTTGGAAAGAACATTGGCAATGAGATCTTCAACGAAGGAAACGTCTCCCATGCCAGGAGCAAATTCCTTGGCATTACGCGAGACTATATTTTTAACATCTTTGTCGGCACAACCTCTAAAGTCCCACTCAAAGAGTGACTGGAGGACTACTGATCTTGAAAGGTGTCTATTTGCCATTTTTTTGAAGAACTTCTACTTCAACCTCGGGAACTTTTACTTCTTAGCCATCTCTTTCTCTCTCGCTTTCTGCTTTGTGGCTTTTTTTGCTATCAATGCCGTCATATCTATCATCTTCTTACCTTTATATGATCCACAAGTCGTGCAGATCGTGTGCCGGATATGCATAGAAGCACAGCTTGGACACTTAGAAAGACGTACATCGTCCAAAGCATGATGTGATCGTCTATTGTCTCGGTGGGCCCGAGTGGCTCGCATTCGATTTACCATAGTGCTGTTATATTACCTTATATTGTGGTTTTACGCAAGAATGAACGCCTATGCAGCTCCATCAGCCCATTCTTCTTCACCGCTATATAATGCCCCTTAGTACCATACCCTTTATGAATTTCAAAGCCATACGCCGGATACTTCTTACCCCACTTTTTCATCTTCCTATCCCTTAAAACCTTTGCGCAAATAGAGGCCAGAGCAATGACCGTCTCCTTCGCATCTCCTTTTATGATTGTCTTTTGATTTATATATTCCTTTGGAGCCTTTAAGCCGCCGTCAAGAAGAACCGAGCACTCCGTGCAATTAATTTTTAAATTTTTTAGAGAATCATTCAGGCATTTCTTAATCGCAAAGCTCAATCCCTTTTCATCTATTACTTTTTCACTCTGAAATGATACATAGAAATTTATATAGCCATCTTTTTGAGCAATGAGTATTCTCTCAAACCACTCTTCCCTTTTTTCTTCAGTCAATTGTTTGGATTCTTTCACTCCGTGAAATAGTTTTTTAGCTTCTGGCTTCAGAAATACAAAAGCTCCGACTGCCACAGGACCTGCTATGGGACCGCGGCCTACTTCGTCGACGCCTATAAGATATGGGGGACTGCTCATGTGGCATTATTTTAGCACATTATGGTATGCTGTATTCTGGCTGAACTCACAGTACATGAACTCAAAACCAAACTTAACCTGGAGGTAATTATTAGACCTGCACGCAGATACAAAAGGACGCGGGATAATAACCGAGCAGACAATTTGAGCCGTCATCACAGAAAGCCGAGAAGACTCGGTGGAACTGATGACCCATCAAACATTTCCTGGGTTCCCCGCGGAAGGCATGAGGCATTCCATCTCTTATTCGACAGTTTCCCTGTTGAAACAGTGACGGAGTGGTTCAATCTGTTTCTGGATCTCTTTGGAACAAAGGGTACAGTATCCAATGAACAGGAGAGACGGGGAGATTATTGGGTGGGGGAAAAGAAATCCAGATTGAAAAAGAAAAATGCATGGTTTGTATTTATTGAGGAGCGTGGACTCGAAGAAATAGTTGATGATATGAACGCCAACTGGATTGATCCCGATTACCAGATCGGAATCCAGAAAGTCAAAAGAGTCATGGCACAGAAAATTTAACTGAAAGGAATAAGAAAGACCAAGGGCACTACGCAGTGCCCCTTTTCTTTTCCTAAAAAATTATAGAAACAATAAATCTCTATCCAAATCCTTCGCATCCGTTCCCTTCACCTTCCTCCTTATTGCCTTATGTGAAGAAGCCAAATGCACCAGCTTTTTTCCGACTTTCTCTTCCAATATATCAATTCTCTTATGTACCTCCTCGAACTTTCCGGCCATGTGTCCATTTCCAAAAATATCCAAAGGCAATGAAGAAGAC
>CAYGIZ010000017.1:0-9830 GCA_964350075.1 uncultured Candidatus Saccharibacteria bacterium
TTCTATGACAGTACAAGCGCCTGCCCTGGCATATGAAAAAGCGTTCTCAACTTGATCATGACTAACCTCTTTTGGCAAGGGTAGGATAATAGAAGGCAATCCCCAGACAGCGATTTCAAAGATTGTCGAACCCGCGCGAGAGATCACGACATCGGAGACACCTGCGGACATACGCAGAGATAGATCGTTCATATAATCAAAAGGATGATATCGGTATGAGTTAGGATTGTCCTTCAAGACAAGGTCTGCTGTCTGCTTGACTGATTCAAAATTGGCACGTCCTGTCTGATGTATGACCTGATATTTTTTTACGAGCTCGGGCAATGCGTCTATGATGACGTCATTTATTCTCTGCGCTCCCTGTGAACCTCCCAGGACTAATATAGTTGGGAAAGATTGCTCAAGATTCAAGAATTCTCTGGCGCCATTTGAAAGAGGCTGAATGACTTCTCTTCTGATCGGCAGGCCAGTAACTGCCACATTAGGATTTTTAAAATGTTTCGTGGCTTCCGGATATGAAACAGCAATTTTTCTTGCAAATTTCCCTGCCCAAGCATTGACTCGTCCAGGCTTATTATCTGACTCGTGAATAATCACCGGAATCCGCAGAATTCTCGCCGCTACCAGAGCCGGAAAGCTGGCATATCCTCCTTTTCCAAAAACCACATCGGGATAGATCCTGTACATTTCCAATATTGCACTTACAATCCCATATATTGTCTTAAAAAAATCTGTAATATTTAAAAGAGAAAAATATCTGCGGACTTTTCCTGCGGGAATAGGGATGAATTGGATGTCATTGTCAAAAAGTGCTCTAGGGTTGTATTTCGAAGGAGACATGAAAAAAAGCTTTGGCAAAAGTATTTTCTTTTCTTTGGCTTTTTCATAAATAGCTTCGGCAATCGCAATGATTGGATAGAAATGACCTCCAGATCCTCCTCCTGTAAATAATATTTTCATTGTTTTTGATATTTGGAAATATTGGCAATGATGCCGGCCGCTCCAAGTGTGATGATGAGCGCTGTCCCGCCGTGACTGATGAACAAAAGCGGCATGCCAGACAATGGGATAATGCCAAGCATGGACGCAATATTCATGAACGATTCTATAATGATAAGTATAGCAATTCCAATGGCTGTAAGTCCACCGAATGTACTATTTGACCCTGCCCCAATTTTGAATGAGCGGAAAAGGAATAGGAGGAATAGAAGAACGAGAATAACACTTCCGACAAAGCCGAATTCCTCCGCCTGCACGGCAAATATGGAGTCCCCGATCGGCTCCGGAAGATAGTTGAACTTTTGCACGCTCTGGCCGAAGCCTCTGCCCAGTAACTGTCCGGAGCCTATGGCGATAAGAGACTGGCGGATCTGATAGCCTGAACCTTGTGCATCTTCTGCCTGATTAATGAATGTAGATATTCTTTGCCAGACATATGGACGGGTATATGCGATAGTTCCAACGACGATAAATAGCAGGACACCGAGTAGAATGAGGTGCCTAATCCTTGCTCCAGCAGTAAAAAGCATGATCAATCCTGTCCCAGCAATAACGATCAATGTATCGGTATCAGATTGTGCCAGGAGTAGGAAACTCAAAATGGATGTAATGACTATATAAGGCAGAACGCCTAAAGAAAGAGTTCTGACATTTTCTTTTACGCCAGCCAGCCAAGCTGCAAAATAAATAACAAAGGCGATCTTCAAAAATTCCGAAGGCTGAAATGTAATGAAGCCAAAGTCTACCCATCTGCCGGCTCCTCCATGCGTTTGAGTTAGTGCAGGTATGAAGAGCATAAGGTTCAGAATGATCGAAAACAGAAAAATATAAAATGCATATTTGCCCATATACTTGTAGTTGATCCTTGACATGACAAAGAAAACTCCGATGCCGATGAACAGGCTGATAGTCTGTTTTAAGGCTACATTTTGAAAACTGGCACCATCGCGGGCAAGAAGGCCAAGGGAAGCGGAGCTAAATACTAAAAAACCGGCTACCGTTAGCATTACTATTGAGATTAGAAATATTTTATCAATGTTTTTCTTCATTTTTGAAATTTTCTATATCGCTTCTAACTGCATCATAATCGGGTAGGTCAGTGATCTTAGACAAGCCCAGATGCGAGATGAGTTCCAGAGTTGGCTTGTATAAAAAGCTTCTCTGATCTTTTGGGTTGTCAACTCTTTCTATAAGCCCGCGTATCAAAAGATTCCTCAAAATAAAGTTGGAGTTAACTCCACGGATATAGTCTATCTCCGCTCTGGACAGTGGTCCCTGATATAAAATAATGGACAAAGTCTCCAATCCGGCTTTGCCCAGATCTTTTACTAATTCTTCTTTTGTCAGCGTCTCTATTAAAGCCGAAACTTCCTTGGAAGTTCCCAATGTCACCTCGTCCTCCCACTCCACAAGAGTTAATCCTCTACCTTTCAGCTCTTCTCGAAGTTCGGTCAGGGCATTTTTTATCTCCTTTTCGTCTTTTTTCAAAATCTGGGCAAGGCGTTTCACCGACAGTGGTTCTGCCTTATAAAAAAGCACCGCTTCTATTTGTGATGAAAGTAAAATAGGCATCAGAATTATTAATTATACCTCGGAACTCCAACATTCTTAGTTTCCATGTGAATATCTCCGAAATTATCATTCTGCGAGACGTGTATAACTCCTTGCTTTACGAGTTCTAGCATTGCCAGGAAACTGACGATAACATTGACTCTTTCGTGCTTGTGTTGATTAGAAAAATCTTTGAAACTCATGCGCAGTCCGGCAGTAATGCGTTTCGTCAAACTGTCTATCATCTCTTCCAAACTGACGACTTTCCTTACTACGGCCTTTGGAATATTTTCTTTCTTAGGAAGGCTCTGAATTATCCTCTTAATGGCGTCAGCAATCGACAACAATTTCATTGATTCATGAGGAGAAAAAATCGGCTTGGTCGGCCGATCCTGTGATGGTTGGAATATAATCTCATCTCCAAAAAGTTCCTTAACGTGCTGACTAGCATCCTTTATCCTCTTGTAAATTTTAAGTCTTGTCTCCAGATCGTGTATTCCCTCCTCCTCTTCTTCAGTTAATGCGAGAGATGGGAGAAGCGACCTTGACTTGATGAGTAGAAGCGTGGAAGCTACTAGAATAAATTGCGCGGACTCACCCATGGGTAGAGCCTCGAACTTTTCAATATGATGAATATAGTCGTCAGTGACTTTTGAAAGAGCAATGTCATTGATAAAAAGCTTTCGCTTTTCCACCAGGGAAAGAAGAAGATCAAGGGGGCCTTCGAAGACCTCGGTTTTTATTTTAAAACTTCCCGCGTTCGGCACCAGCTTTTTTGCCTCGCTATTTACCTCTCTGGGTGAGGGCATGGGGATATTATAGCAGATTTGCATTTATAAAAATATAAGGTAATGTATATGTGAACTCAAACGAAAGGAAAATTATGACAATGGCAGAATGCAGGAATTCTCCTTATTTTGGGAAAGTCGAGCCATATGACGGGGCTCACTGGGTTGTCCTTGTAAATCTTGAGCAGAAAGAGGCGAAATTAGTTCTTTCAACCGCAATTCATGAAAAATTGATGGGAGGATGGCAGCTGGCTGGCCGAATCCCTATCATCTCAAGATTCAACGCTTCAATAGACAGCCAATTCCGTCACTATTGCAAATCGAGGAATTTAAAGCCGATTCAGTGATATTGGCAAAAATTCCAGACAGTCAAACAAGCGCTACTTCGGTAGCGCCGTTTTTTATACAAAAAAAGCAGCCTGGGTATTCCAGACTGCTGTGTATTGAATGCTTTTTAGATGTTTTTTGCTTTTCCATTTCTTGCTACAAGAAGAGCACCCATGATAAGAACCAACCCGCCTACGATCCATGACATCGGAATGCCTCCATATTGTGCGATAGCTCCGCTCGATGCTAAACCCAGCGCCCCTCCAACATGCGGAGAGATAGAGCAAAACGAATCAATCGTCGCGCGCTCATGAGATGGAATCCTCTTGTGAAGATACGCATCTCTCATTGGTTCCCAGAACCCTCTTCCAACTTCATGGAGCAAAAAGAATGCGAGAATAATTGGCAGACCAGACAGTACTGCTGTCAACATCATGATACTCCCGACAGTGATTTGGGATCTGATGATTATGACCCTCTCTTTTCCATCAGCATGGACACGTGATGCAATCCACGCTCCGATAGCCAGAGTAGCCATCATGCCTGTGTATATGTAGCCGAAGTGAACAGTTGCTACTCCGTGCGATCCGAAGAATGGCTGCCAGTACATGTTGAATGGCTGAACAGACAATATTTGCACGAATGAAACAATGAGGATGAACCGCACGGCCTTGTCAGTCATTCCATAACGTATGCCGGAAACAATAGTATGTTTCAGCTTAAAGTACTTTTCCTTCAAAGATGATACTCTGTGTACAAAATACTCTTCTTTCATTATGAAGTGAGCGGTAATAGCTGTGGAAAGAACTATGCCACTTCCCACAAACCACGGAATCGCGAGCGATATGCTTCCTAGGTATGATCCGATGATGCAGGCCATGACTCCCCATGCCTGCGAATAATATTTTGCTCTTCCGAATACACGCACCCCGACCTCGCTATAACCGCGATGAAGAAGGCTGTCTACCAACCAGGACTTGAACGCTCCGGTCATGAAGGTCATTCCGATTGCTGCAAGTATTTCTGCTGTGACAAATCCCCAAAGCGTACTGGACATGCCATAGACCCATTCTGCCATCCCTCTCAAGACACATGCCATGACAAAGGACTGCTTCCTCCCAAAAATATCCGCGTAAGCCCCAGTGGGGATTTCGCAGATAAAGATGGTGACAAAGTAGATGGTGTTGATGAGATTGACCTGAAGCAGGCTCATCCCATGACTCTGAAGAAACGTGACATATATTCCCGCTGTAACCATGTGGCTCATGGTGAACATGGATGACAGCAGTATGAACTGCCGCACTGTCTTTTCTTTCATTATTTCCTGCATGCTCTTCCCTCCCTTATTTGGTTTTCAATGTTCTATTGTTCTGAATGAATGGATTAAAAAAATCCCGACTTTCATCCAGTCGGGATCTTCCAAGTGTCAATTTTACGAGGTATTACTCCAAAATTAGTTCGTTAGAAATATCGCGACTGGATACAAGCGTGTTCTGTCGATCGACAGATACGAGCTTATAACCGCAATTAAATGGTGCGGTTGTGTCCTGCTTATTCGTGATATTCATGAATTTCTTCATAAGGTATACTCTATAGTAGATTATGATAAACGTCAAGGATTCAACCTCCTCACATCCCTAGGAAGATATGTAGCCTCGCGCACATTTGGCAGATTGAGGATTTTCATAATAAATCGTGCTGGGCCTAGTCCTGCGCCTCCATGCGGTGGACATCCCCATTTGAAAAAATTCAAATAATCACGCAATGACTCCACATTCATCCCCTTTTCAACCGCCTGCTTCTCCAAAATTTCTGGACGGTGTTCTCTCTGCGCTAGAGTTGTGACTTCTATTCCCCTATAGATGAGATCAGCTCTTCGCGATCTGTCGTTATCCTCTGGATGGCGCATGTGATAAAAAGCACTTTTTGATTTGTGATAATCAGTAATAAAGACAAACTCGTGTTTTTTGACCTCTTTCACATATTCGAATATTCCTTTTTCCTCTTCAGGAGAAAGATCGTGCTCTTCGCCAGAAGCAATCCCTCTTTCTGCCAATATTTTTTTAGCTTCTATAATTGGAATACGCGGAAATGGTTTGGGCGGGATTTCTATATCTAGTTCAGGAAAAGCTTTTTTCAGTGATGTGAATCCGCTAATTATCATATCCTCTTCCGCATCCATTAGATCATGATGAGAGTTGATATATGCCATCTCGAAGTCCCATCCCGTAAACTCCGTAATGTGACGGGTTGTAAAGGAAAGTTCCGCTCGAAAAACTGGTGCCACCATGAAGACTTTTTCAAAGCCACTAGCTATTCCCATCTGTTTGTAGAATTGAGGAGACTGTGCCAAGTATGCCTTCTTATCAAAGTAATTTACTTCAAAAACTTCTGCTCCAGTCTCTGACGGAGTGCTCATGAATGAGGGCGGATAAAGCTGAATAAAGTTATTAGCAAGCCAATATTCCCTAAATCCCCTTTCAAGTTCAGTCCAGACTTTGAATATTTTTGATTTTTCAGGCTTTCGCAAATCAATCCATCTATAATCAAGGCGAATCGGTGCCTCTGTTTCTTCTCCAGTTTTTACGACTACTGGAATGGGCAGTTCAGGATCGGCAACAGACAATACTTCTATTTTTTCTGCTGATATTTCTAGGCCTCCAGGAGCATTGGCCTCTACTTTGACCAAACCATTTATTTTTACAACCGATTCATGTGAAAGACCTTTGGCAATTTCAAAAGCGTGGTTGTCCTTCATGATGACCACCTGAACAGTCCCGCTAATATCCCGAAGAATGAGAAAAATAATCTTACTTTGTACTCGCAATATATGAACAAAGCCGAATAAGGCCACATTTTGTCCAGCTTTTTGCGGCAAATCCTTTATATATGTTCTTTCCATAATAGATATACTAGCACATTCATTGCTGGCTATACAGCCGCAAGCTTTTCCAGCTTATTCACTCTTTTCTCAAGTTTTTTATGCTGGTCTTGCCTTACGTATTCTAAAACATGGGAGTCCATGCGATTATTAACTCCATTTATTTGGCCTTGGAGTCCAAGAAGTGTCTCATCTATTCCATCAAGCCTTACGTCAATTCCATCCAATCTTTCGTCAACCTCGTCAAATCTTTTAACCATAATAATAGCAAACCTATCAATCGCACCATCTACAATCTTGGAAATGATTATTTTATCTTCTGTATTCAACATAGTTTTTTGTGTATTAAATTTATAATACCACAATCGCACGCACGTTAGATTATGATTCGACAATTATACACCAATTAAGACAAAAATACCTTTTCCAGAATGCCGGTTTTTATCAACTCCGAAGGCTCTCCATGTGCCACTACTTTTCCCTTTGCCAAGATATATGCCCTATTTGTAATTTCCAAAAGAGATTTCAGATTGTGTTCAACTACTACTATAGCTGTCTTTCGCCTGGCATTTATTTCTTTGATCTTCGCGAATACTTCCTTAACGATTTTTGGCGCCAATCCGAGAGATGGCTCATCCAGCAACAAAACTTTCGGATCAGTCATCAGCCCCCTAGCAATAGCAAGCATCTGCTGCTGGCCTCCAGAGAGTGTTCCTGATTTTGCCTTCAATTTTGCACGCAGAGATGGGAATATATCTAACACATTTTCTATCCTTTCCTTCTTTTCCTTTCTGCTCTTAATGCCCCAGCCTCCGATTTCCAGATTTTCAAAAACTGTTAGATGCCTAAACACTCGCCTACCCTGCGGTACAAATGATATTCCCCGGTGCACAACTTCATGCGAGACAGGCGTGAAGTTGTGACCTTGCCAGGCGATCTTTCCCGATTCTATTGGAGCTAAGCCAAAGATAGCCTTGAGTATTGTGGATTTGCCTGCACCGTTTGGACCCATGAGAGCCACGACTTCTCCTTCATCCAGGTTGATGGACGCTCCGTCGAGAGCCTTCACACCGCCGTAGTGGACGTGGATGTCATGGAGTTTGAGAAGGGTTTCTTGTGACATGCTTATATATTATCATATTTTGTTGTATAATAACGGCGGAAAGGCAGGTGAAAAAAGTGAACATAAGAATAGTCAAGCACATAATGGCGGGGGAAAAAGTCAGCCTTGTGGCTGAAAGTAGGAATGACAATGAAATAGATAGCCTAATTCTCGGTCTGCGGAGAATGCGACCCAAAGTCAATGTGAACTGCAATACCATCATCCTAAAGGACAATGTATGCAGATTAACAGTCGACATCTCTGTCAGTACGAGGGAAGATTGGATCGAGTCAGCTCTAATAGAAACATTCGGAAAGACCAAATTGGAAATACATCAGGTGTAATCATGAACAGAGAAACTTTTTCCCACTTACCACGCCCATGAGGAGTCGTCTTCTCAAAGGCGTGGTTTGTTATTCCCCCAAATACGCCTCCACCACATCCTTTCTCTCCAGTACTTCATTCGGCTTTCCTTCTGCCAATAATTCTCCGGAATCTAAAACATACAAATAGTCCGACAGCTCCCTTATCAAATCCATATTATGCTCGACAAGGATGACTGCTTTGCCCTGGTTGCGCAATTCTTTTATGACTGAGACTACGACTTTTATCATCTCCGGGAAAAGTCCTGCGAATGGCTCATCGAAAAAGACAATTTGTATATCTCCTGCTCCGCTGTGTACGACCGCTAGAATTCTGGCAATCTCCAAAAGTTTTCTTTGTCCATAGGAAAGATTTTTTGCCAATTCGTTCCTCTTGTCCAAAAGTCCGACTTTCCTCAGTACTTCTTCGGATTTTGATAGATGAAGAGCTGAATGTTTTTCGAAAAGCGCTTTCATTATTTCTCTTTCGGTCAGCACAACCAGGATATTATCAATGACCGGCATCTGCTCGAAAAGTCTGATATCCTGGAATGTGCGCGTCATTCCATATACAGGAACTTCATGAGTTTGTATCCTGCTCAATTTTGTCTTATCCAGAATGATCATTTCACCGCCGTCCATGGAGTGGATACCCGTGAGCGTATTGATGAGAGTAGACTTGCCCGAGCCGTTCGGACCGACAATGGAGGTGATCTTTCCGGCTTCAAAGGAAATGGAAAGATTGCTGACGGCATGAACTCCGTCGAAATGCTTTGCTAGATTCCTGGTGGCTAGAAGTGGCATGAGAATATAATAGCATAAAAAAGGGAGGGCTGGTTCGATACTATTATACACCCATTCCATTTTTTCTATAGCCGGTATTCCCCAACCAAACCCTGCGGACGATAAAGCATGAGTAGAATAAGGATGAGACCATATACAACCTGCCTCATTTGTGCGGCGATATCTGATGGAAAACCCACGAAGCGTAAAATTTCTGGCAAAAGAATCAGACAGACTGCACCCAGTACAGCGCCTTTATTATTAGACAATCCGCCTAAAATAATTATAGCCAGAATAAAAATGGATTCTGTCAGAGTAAATGTGGAAGGATCTATGAATGTGATGTAGCTAGCAAAAAGCGCGCCGGCAACAGAGGCAAAGACCGCCCCAATCACAAATATTGCAAGCTTGTAGAAAATAGTATTGTAGCCGAAGATCTGTATTGCCTGCTCATCTTCACGGATAGCCTTCAGTACTCTTCCGAAAGAAGAGTTGGTGATGTAAATGCAGAGTCCGTAAATAATTATTCCGATAACAAAAGAAAGAATTAGAAAAGAAGTATTGTCAGAAAAAGTGAATCCAAATAATTCCGGCCTGGAAATTCCCGGAATGCCGAGTGGTCCGCGTGTGAGCGATTGCCAATTCAAGAAAATGCTGTAGATAATAATGTTGAATCCAAATGAACCGAGAGCGTAATAATCATCTTTGAATTTGGAAAGTACATAGCCAATTGCCAGGCTCAAAACTGCCGTGATCAGCATTCCAACAATCATTGCAACAAAAAAATTGTAACCGAGTGTCGTAATGAGTATGGCCGTGACATAAGCGCCGATTCCGTAAAATGCCGCTTGAGTAACGGAAAGAAGGCCGGTGTAACCGACGATGAGATTGAGCGATAGGCCCAGGATTCCGTATATACAGATGAGGATTGCGAGGTGGATGAGGTATTCCATAGTTTTGAGTATTTTAAGTATAGCCTTCCCTCTGTTTTTACGCAAAAAGAAAATCCCCTTTCGGGGACTTCCTTCTCCATACCT
>CAYGIZ010000018.1:0-9343 GCA_964350075.1 uncultured Candidatus Saccharibacteria bacterium
ATTGCAAATGAGGTGCTCTACCAGATGAGCTAAGGGCCCAATTTATACCTACCGCACGATACGAAAGATAATATCGCTATTTTCATCCAAATGCAAGGTCAGGTCATTCTACTAGGACCAACATCCTTGATTTTTATAAAAGATATGATATAAGTTCATTAGAGATATTGATTGAGCTGAAGATAAAACAACAAACAAAAAGAAAGTGAGAGTGATATGAGACTGATTAGGCCGTTGGCTGTTCTAGCCCTAGCCACAGCGTGTCTGGGTACGTCAGCATGCGCTGGGCCCGATACCAACTGTGTAAAGAAGGTTGTTCCGCCCTGCAATCTTGAAAAAAAGATCATTGTCATGCAAGACCCGCCTCCGGTGGTAGTAAAGATCTACGTCTGCGGCAAGTGTGGTAAGGAGTTTAAATACTCCAAGGAGAACCCTTATTGCATTGCGTGTGTAAAGCCTCAAACCAAACGAATCGTGGTGATGCCGCCAGAGGAACAGGAGATCGAGATCATTCGTGTTGAGCCTCCCTGTCCACCACGCCGCGGCGCCATATATGTAGAGGAATGGCCGTCTACATATTATTACCAGCGGCCATGGTACCGTGAGTCATTCAGCGAAACGCACAGCACGACGCACAAGAGAGAGTGGCGAAATTACTACCGCTAACTCTAAGAGTCCCCAACTGCCTTCCTAGCCTAAAAAAGCAAGGGAGGCAGTTTTTCATCTGAATTATTTCCTTTCAAGAGCCAGTTGCAGAATGTGATGGAAAAAATGTGACAGAGATGATCCTACGGCTTCCAAAGCTTTTGGCAAAGATGACTCCTCTGTAAGTCCAGGCAGAGTATTTACCTCAAGTACATATATCCCTCGTGTAGGAGAAATAATAAAATCAGTGCGTGAGTAATGCCTCAAACCCAAAGCCTGATGGACCTCACTGGCAATGCTTTCTAACTCTGCTTTCACAGAAAAGCTGAAATTTGCAGGAACAATTTTTTCTGACATTCCTCCATATTTTGCATCATAATCAAAAAAAGTTTTTTCTTTTGGTCTGATTTCAACAGCTGGCAATACATATATATCTTGATCACGGTATTTATCTATAACCGCAACTGTAGCTTCAATGCCGGGAATGTATTCCTCCACAAGTACCGTACCGCTATATTTGAAAGCTGTATCGATAGCCTTTTCAAATGATTCAAAATCCTTTACCAGGGCAACTCCAATAGACGAGCCGGCAGAAACTGGCTTTACTACTAAAGGCAGAGGAAAGGCTCTAAAAAGAGAAATTATTTTTTCTTTATCTAAACCCTTTTTATCTTCAATCACTCTATACTGCGGAGTTTTTATTTTTTCTTTTTTTAATACATTTTTCGCCATAACCTTATTCATCCCCACTGCCGAGGCAAAGGATCCGGAACCCGTAAAAGGAATTCCGTGCGTCTCTAAAATATGCTGTATTTTTCCATCTTCACCATAATGACCATGTAGGGCATTGAATATCACATCTACATTTGAAATTGCGTGTGTAGGAGTTACCGGCAGTCCATGTCTGTGCCACTGTCCGTCAGGAGAAATAAAAATATCATGTATTTCATAGTAATCCTCTGGGATATTACGAATAGCTGTCTCCCCTGTTTTCAGCGATATCTGATGTTCACTACTCGGTCCTCCGCGGAGAACTCCGACCCGTACTTTATGCATGTCTTCATTATACCACTAACGCAGTCCGAAGAAATTCTTTTTTCTCAAATTTCTATGGTAGGCAATGGCGAAGCGGTGGGATTCGGCATTTACTTTTAATATACTGCCTACATGCTGATTAATAATTTTTTCATCACCGATAATATGATCGGCTCTGTGAGCATCATTTTTCACGACAGCGACAACGGGTACTTCCAAACCCATCCCCTTCAATACGGACTCCGCCGCATTCTTTTGCCCAAGACCTCCATCTATAACAATAAGATTTGGAAACTGCCATTCTGGATGTGTAAATCTCCTGATCAATACTTCTTTTATGCCGGCCACATCATCATTTGCTTCCTTGGAAATTTTGAATTTCCTGTATTCAGATTTTTCTGATTCACCATCATAGGCCACGGTCATAACCCCAACTTTGCTTTTGCCAGACATATGAGCAATGTCGTAAGCTTCTATTCTGTAGCCATTATGCGAACTAGATTTGTCTACTTTAATTAACGCGACATCCTGAATATGCATGAGCGCGTAAAGAGTCTTCTTTATGGCATCAGCTTTCTCAAATTCCCTTTGTTTGGCATGTCCCTTCATTTCTTTTTCCAATGTGCGCATCAGTTCATGTTTCTTGCCCTGAAAAAATAGGGTGAGATTTCGTATCGTTTTCTTATATTCTTTTTTTGCCTCCGGAGATGAAATGTCGGGAGAAAGGCCGATAGAGCGATAGAAGGATTCTTGATGAGGAATGACGGACTTGGCGTCTCTGAATGGAAATATCTTTCTGATGATTCGTAAGGCCTCTCTCAAAAGAGAACTTTGAGTGTAAGGACCGAACTTTTGCCTAACCTTGATTTTTATTGACCCAAACTCCCTTTCTCTCACTACCATGACCCTGGGATATTCTTCATCGGTTATAACGGCGTAATTCCAGCTTTTATTATCCTTTTCTTTTGTATTGAAATATGGCTGATGCTCTTTGATGAGATTACTTTCGAGGATAATGGCCTCCAGAACAGAGTCGGTTTCTTTGTGTTCTAGACCAATAGCGTGGGTCATCATGTCTACAATAAGTTGTCCTCGTGTTTGCAGAAGATCATGTCCAAAATAGCTTTTAATCCTATCGCGCAAAGAAGTAGCCCGGCCAATATATAATATTTTGCCGGATGCATCTTTGAATATATAAACTCCCGGATTATCGGGCAGGCCGTTTTTATTGTATTTAAGCATCCCTCTTCAATACTTTTTTCAAATATTTTCCAGTATGTGACTTGTCATTCTTCGCCACATCTTCCGGAGTTCCCTTTGCCACAAGCCTTCCTCCTCTATGACCACCGTCAGGACCAATATCTAGAATGTAATCTGATGATTTAATTAGATCTAGGTTGTGCTCAATTACCACGACTGTATTCCCTTTATCAACAAGATGTTGAAGAATTTCTATGAGTTTCTTGACGTCCTCATAATGCAGACCAACAGTCGGCTCATCAAGAAGGTAAATAGTTTTCTGTAAATGAGCTCGGTATAGCTCGGATGAGATTTTCACCCTCTGCGCTTCACCTCCTGAAAGAGTTGTAGCTGACTGTCCAACCTGTAAATAACCGAGCCCCACTTGCTCCAGAGTTTCCAAACGATCACTGACAGCCGGAATATCCTGGAAGAATTTCATGGCCTCCTCGACGGTCATATGTAGAACTTCATGCACATTTTTACCCTTGTATTTTATTTCTAAAGTCTCCTTCATAAATCTTTTGCCTCCGCAAACTTCGCAGGACACATACACAGTTGGAAGGAAATGCATTTCCACAGCAATTTCTCCATTACCTTCACAAGCCTCACACCGTCCACCTTTGACATTGAATGAAAATCTACCTGGACCCCAGCCTCTTGCACGCGCCTCCGAACTAGCCGCAAAAAGATCGCGGATATGCTGCCATGCGCCAGTATATGTCGCAGGATTTGAGCGAGGTGTGCGTCCGATCGGCGACTGGTCTATGAGAATTGCCCTGCCGACATACTCGCTTCCGCTGAAGCTCTCACAATTGAAAAGTTCTGCAGTCCTGTGTCTCTTCTCCAATCTTCCCTGAAGATTTTTATAGAGTATCTCATACATGAATGACGATTTTCCTGATCCAGAAACTCCAGTAATGACGTTGAAGCAGCCTAGAGCTATGTCAGCATTCATATCTTTTATATTAAAAACATTTCCACCTCGAACCATAATTTTTCCTTTCGGTTCGCGTCGAACCTTAGGTACAGAAACTTTTTTTTCTCCTCGTAGATATGCCAGAGTCAGAGAGTCCGAATCATTATTTTTCGCTGTTAGTAAGTCGTCTAAATATCCTGACACTACCACTTCTCCTCCATGCACTCCTGCGCCAGGACCTATATCAATAATGTAGTCAGATGAAAACATGGTATCCTCATCGTGTTCCACGACGATAATAGTGTTGCCAAGATCACGCAGTTCAATAAGAGTTTTTATGAGCCGGTCATTGTCTCTCTGATGCAATCCAATCGTAGGCTCGTCCAGAACATACAGGGCTCCAACAAGTCCGGACCCCAGCTGCGAAGCCAAACGAATTCTCTGTGCCTCTCCACCGGAGAGAGTGTGAGCTCGGCGATCCAGGGTCAAGTATTCTATTCCAACGTTTATCATGAACTGCAGACGGGACTCTATTTCCTTAAGAATAATCTTGGCAATTTCCCTTTCCGTTTCCGACAATTTTATTTCCTCGAAATACTTCACAGCCGCCTCTATAGACTGTGCGGTAACGCTGACAATATTTTTGCCGTCGATTCTGACGAATAGAGCTTCTTTGCGCAGTCTGTCTCCCTTGCATTCCGGACATGTCTCATTTGTGAAAAATTCCCTGGTGCCCAGACCATTGCAAGCCGGACAGGCTCCATATGGAGAATTGAAGGAAAAGAGACGCGGCTCAATTTCTGGATACGAAAAACCGTCATATGGGCACATGAATTTCACGGACATCAGTTTCTCCTCATCAGGAAACGCTATCTTGATCAAACCCTGCGCCTCCTCAATAGCCTTCTCCAGCGCTTCTGACAGTCTCTCTATTGCATTTTCTTTTCTAGTACCAATGAATTCTGACATGAAAATTTCATCGACAAGGACATCAATATCATGTTTTTTATTCTTATCAAGAAGTATCTGTTCACGCAATTTCATAACCTTCCCGTCAATCTTCACGCGGTCATAACCCTTGCCAAGCAGGTCATACAGGAGCTGGTAGTATTCACCTTTTCTACCGACGACAATTGGAGCATAGATGAAAACTTTCTGGACGTTCACTTCTACTCCCATGATTTTTTTGTTTTTTCCTCCGGTCTTATAGTGAGTCGTGACTTGCCTGATGATTGTTTCCAATATTTCTTCCTTTGAAATACGATGAATCTCCCTGTCGCAAACCAAGCAGTGTGGTTTGCCGATGCGTGCGAAAAGAATACGGAGATAGTCATAGATTTCCGTGATCGTGGCGACCGTAGATCGAGGGTTATTTGAACGCGATTTTTGATCAATAGAAATGGCCGGAGAAAGACCGACGATCTCATCTACATCCGGCTTCTGCATCTGACGGAGAAATTGACGGGCATATGAAGAAAGGGATTCGACATAGCGTCTTTGTCCCTCGGCAAATATCGTATCGAAAGCCAGAGAGGATTTTCCCGATCCGGAAAGGCCAGTGATAGCCACCATCTTATTTCGCGGCATCTCCACAGTAATATTCTTGAGATTGTGAGTGCGGGCTCCCTTGACGATTATCAAATCCGCCTTGTCCTTGTGGTTTTTAGGCATATTCCGCGCATCATAGCACGTTTTTGCCTATTTTACCAGAGTATTAACCTCCTTTATGATTTCGTCCAGAGAAACAGCAACTTTGACTAGAAATTTCTGCACTCCAAGCATCTTTGCCTTGTCCATATCGCTCTGTTTGCTCATATTGGAAAGCATGATGACGGGGATATTTCGTAGTTTTTCATTTGCTTTTATTTTCTGGAGTATCTCGAAACCGTTCATTCCCGGCAAAAGGACATCCAGTATGATGATATCTGGAGTTTCTTTTTCAAGAATAGCCAAAGTTTCCAGTCCATCCTTAGCAAACAGAACTGTATGTCCAATTGTCTGGAATTTTTTAAATAAAATGGACCCAAGGAGCTTGTCATCTTCCACCCAGAGTATCTTCTTGCCTCCCACAGGCTTTTTTTCCTGAACTTTTTCTTCTTTGACCCCCTCTTTCCGAATTGCTTCTCTAATTTTCTCCAGCACTTCTTCCGGCTCAATATGAGCTTTGATAATATAGCTCCTGACAATATTTGAGGTAGAAGGCAGGCGTCCCATGTCTATAGGTGTACCGGCATTAGAGACCACGATCACTGGAATCTTGGTGATCATTCTGTCAAAACTCTTTTCATTCAGGACATCATATCCGTTTTTTCCGTTCAACACCAAGTCCACAAGAACCACTGACGGACTTTCTTTTCTCATTTTTTCTAGCGCTTCTTCTCCGCTTTTTGCGAAAAGCGACTGATATCCCTCTATCGTCAGTTTTTGAGATATCAGACCGGCAAGATTGTCATCTGAAAGAGCTATGAGTATTTTTTCATTCATTGCTGTTATTATACAGCATTATCTTCTTCAGCTCCACTATCTCGTCCCTGATCAGAGCCGCGGTTTCAAAGTCCAGCACTTTCACCGCCTCTTCCATTGCTTCTTCCTTCATTTTCATGAGTTTTTTGGGGTTCGTACGTGCCAACTCCTCGTCTATTTTCACAAGTTCATGCACAGCTTTGTCATGCTCACTTCGCAATTGGTCAGTAATATCCTGAATCTTTTTGATGATCGTTGTTGGGGTGATACCATGCTTCATATTATGAGCGATCTGGATGTTCCTGCGCCTCTCTGTCTCCTTCATCGCCCTTTCCATTGAGCCAGTAATGTTATCGGCGTAGAGAATCACTCTACCGTTCACATTTCTAGCTGCGCGGCCGATGATCTGCACGAGAGAAGTTTCCGATCTCAAAAAGCCCTCTTTGTCTGCATCCAAAATACCAATGAGAGAAACTTCCGGCAAATCCAGGCCTTCTCTCAAAAGGTTTACCCCAACTAAGCAGTCAAATTTCCCTTTTCGAAATTCCGTGAGAATGGTAATGCGGTCAATCGTTTTTATATCGCTATGCAGGTATTCCGCCTTGATTCCCTTTTCTTTCAGGAATTCACTCAAATCCTCTGCCATTTTTTTTGTTAGAGTCGTAGCAATGGCGCGTTCATTTTTCTTTATGACTTTTTCCGCTTCATTTATGAAATCGAAAATCTGCCCTACATAATCCCCTTTCTGCGCTACAGGTTTGACATCGACAACAGGATCGACAAGACCAGTCGGACGTATAACTTGTTCGACGATCTTTTGACTGACTTTATTTTCATAAGGACCGGGGGTAGCAGAAGTATATATTGTCTGACCAACTCTTTGTTCAAATTCGGGAAATTTCAGAGGACGGTTATCTTTTGCAGATGGTAGTCGAAAACCGAATTCCACCAATGTTTCTTTCCTGGAAGCATCGCCAGCGTACATGCCGTTCAACTGCGGCACAGTTACATGGGATTCGTCGATAATAGTCAGGAAATCCTTTGGAAAATACGACAATAGAGTATCAGGTGCTTCACCCGTAGCCTTGCCAGAAAAATGGCGGGAATAGTTCTCGATGCCGTTACAGTAGCCGATCTCTTTTATTAAAGCCAGATCATATGTCACCCTTCTCTTGAGCCTCTCGGCTTCCAAATTCTTTCCCGCCTTCTTCAATTCCTTCAATCTTTCTTCCAATTCTTTTTTTATGGTCACAAAAGCCCTCTTTGACTGTTCATCATTGCTGATGAAATGCTTTGCGGGAAAAATAAAAATGACATCGTGGTTCGCCCTGATCGCGCGAGTGACAGGATCGAGCTCAATAATATTACTGACAACACTGCCTTCGTATTCTATTCTAAAAATTGTCTTGTCATTGACCGGCATGATCTCTACCGTATTACCAATTGCGCGAAACATTCCTGATTCCAAATCTGCGTTCGTCCTATTAAAATGAATATCAACAAATTTTCTGACGAGATCAGCTCTAGATAGATCCATATTTTTAGAAATTTTCAAATTCACCTTTTCATATTCCACTGGACTTCCCAAGCCGTATATGCATGACACAGAAGCTACAATTATTACATCTTTTCGAGTGAGCAGTGCCTGTGTAGAGGCATGGCGAAGCCTCTCGATTTCCTCATTTATCATCGCCTCCTTCTCTATATATGTATCCGTCACCGGCATGTAGGCCTCGGGCTGATAGTAGTCGTAGTATGAGACAAAATAGTGGACGGCGTTCTCTGGGAAAAATTCGCGATACTCCTGCGCGAGCTGCGCTGCCAGAGTCTTGTTATGCGCAATGACCAGGGTGGGTTTATCATGATCGGCAATTACGGAAGCCGCTGTAAATGTTTTACCAGTTCCAGTCGCCCCGAAAAGAGTCTGGTGCCTATAGCCTTTCTTCAGGCCTTCTGTCAGCTCCTTGATAGCCTTAGGCTGATCGCCGGCAGGTTGGAATTTTGTGTTTAGTTTAAACAAGCTCATCCGGCTAATATACCAGATTTACTTCTTTCGCAAAAGAACCTTCCTGACTGCTTCTACTATATCCTTTTCACTCATTCCATAGTGTTCCAGCAATTCTTCTGGTGTACCTGATTGCCCAAAAATATCTTTGACTCCGATAAATTCAATTGGCACTGGGTAATGTTTTGCCAGACATTCCGCAACGGCAGACCCCATTCCTCCTGCTATTTGATGCTCTTCAACTGTTACGATCGCACCGGCTTCATGAGCCAGTCTCCAGACTGCGTCTTCGTCTAGTGGTTTTATTGTTGAAAGATTGAGAACTTTTACTTTTATTTTTCCTTCTAATTCTGCCGCAACCTTGATAGCTTTGTAGACCAGAGCGCCAGTAGCAATAATTCCTATTTCAGGCCTGTCGGAAGGCTCAAAGAATACTTGCGCTTTACCAATTTCAAATGGCGTGTCCTCCGTGGTAATCACTGGAGTTTTTTCTCTGGCCAGGCGAATGTATGTCGGATCGTTTGTCTTTGCTGCGGCCATTGTGGCCTTTCTAGCTTCAATAGAATCACATGGAGAAATTACAACCATGCGAGGTATAATTCGAGTAATCGCAAGATCTTCCACCGCCTGATGTGTGCCCCCATCTGGACCAACTGAAATCCCGGCGTGAGAACCAGCAATTTTTACTGGTTGGTTGTTATAGCAGATTGTCGTACGTATCTGTTCCCAATTTCTACCTGGAGAAAACATTGCGTAAGATGTGATGAATGGAATTTTTCCCATTGCTGCCATACCACTTGCTACACCTGCCAAGTTCTGCTCGGCTACGCCCATTTCCACATATCTTTCCGGAAATTTTTGTTTGAAGTGGATCATTTGGGTAGATTCCACCAAGTCAGCACAAAGACCTACGATTCTTTTGTCGAGCTCGGCGGCTTTCAATAACCCCTCGCCGAAGCCTTTACGAATAGGAACTTGCTCGACATCAGAGTCTAGAAGTTTTGGATTGAGTTTTTGATTATTTATTATCATATTAT
>CAYGIZ010000019.1:0-7554 GCA_964350075.1 uncultured Candidatus Saccharibacteria bacterium
GAAAGACCCTGTGACAAGAATGCAATCTTCTTTCTTAGCGCCTTTCTTTGCTAAAATCATTGCCTCTTTTGGACTCATAACAATCTCCACTTTTGTCTTATTTTTTTTGTATTTTTTTATATATGGCAAAAGCGCACTTGGATGAACGGATCGCCTTTCTTTGGTCGCTGTTGAAGTCAGGATTATTTCATCAGCAAGGCTGGCAACCGGCTCCACAATAGCCATATTATCCTTCTTTGTATTCGATACCGAAAGAATGACAATAAGCTTGTCATATTTTAAATCTCGCAGATTATGCATAGTACTTCTTATCTTAGCTCTATTGTGCGCGCCATCGAGAATGATGAGCGGCTTTGCTTGCATGATCTCAAAACGGCAAGGCAAGCGGGTATTCTTTACTCCTTTCTCAATCGCAGCCTTGGAAATTCCAACCGATTCCGCTATTTTCGTCGCCAAAACTTTATTATATTCAGTATAATTCTTTTGCTTTTCTATCACATTACACACAGCGCCTTTTTCTTTACAAATCTTCTTAAATAAATTCTGCAAAACCGGCCTCTGTTCAGACGTAAAAAACACACTCCCCTTTTTTGTAATCCCCGCTTTGTCATACGCGATCTCCCGCAGTCTCTTGCCGAGGATCTCCGTATGATCATAATCAATATTGGTAATCGCCGTCACCGCAGGACAAGTAATGACATTCGTCGCATCGTATCTACCGCCAAGGCCGACTTCCAGAACCACCCACTCGCATTTCTGTTTTTTGAAATATATAAAAGCGATTGCCAGGAAAATCTCGAAGGCCGAAGGACATGCTTTCTTAATAAAAGGTTTTAAATATTCTACGATATCAACAAGCTCATTGGGTGCAATGTATTTATCACCAACTTTTATCTTTTCAATTGTAGTTGTGACATATGGAGAAGTAAAAAGCCCGGCCTTCGTGCCGGACGCGTTCAAAATCTCCTGAACCATCGTAGAAACCGTGCCCTTTCCTGCTGTGCCCGTAATGTGAATGTATTTAAAGTCTTTTTCCGGATTGCCCAGTAGCCCCAAAAAAAATTCCATTCTTTCAAGAAAAAAAGACGGGTCCTTCTTTTTTGATCCGAAGTTCTTGCGCAGAGATATATTGGAAAATGATTCAACGAAGGCGACGGCGCTCTTATAGTCCATTTTTCTTCTCCATGCGTCCAATGCAGCAAGTGCTGACGAGATCGCCCGAACCGCATGGGCAGCTCTCTTCTTTTCTGCAACAAGCACCAGCGAGTTCTCCGGAACCGCATTTGCATGGCTTATCAAGTCCTTTCATGTCTAATACTACTTCCATGGGGAAATTATACTAAAATTATTACTTCACATCTACACCGAGAGATCGGCATGAACCTTCGATAATCTTCATGGCAGCCTCAATGTCATTGGCATTCAAGTCAGGCATTTTCTTTTCCGCGATTTCCCTTACTTTCGCTCGAGTGATAGTTCCGGCTTTCTTGACCGCATGCTTTCCGGCTCCCTTTTCGATTCCAACTGCCTTTAAAATGAGGGATGACGCAGGAGGAGTCTTCAATACAAAATCGTAAGTCCTGTCTTCGTATACTGTAATGACAACCGGAACGATGTCGCCGCCCATGTTCTTTGTAGCTTCGTTGAATTTCTTTGTGAAATCCCCTATGTTGACCCCGGCTTGTCCAAGAGTAGGTCCAAGTGGAGGCGCAGGAGTTGCCTTGCCTGCAGGAGCGCTTACTTTTACCTTTTTTATTATCTTTTTAGCCATAAAATTATTAGCAATTGCTTGCCTGTGTAGATTACCTTATATCTTCTTAACTTGCAAGAAATCGAGCTCTACTGGTGTTTCCCGACCGAACATGGAAACCAAGACCTTGATCTTGCCATGGTCGTCATCGACTTCGCTGACCTTTCCTTCAAGATCCTTGAAGGGTCCATCCACAATCTTCACGATATCATCGATAGCCAAGTCAATAGTATGCTTGACCTCGCTCTTATTCATCCTGCTAAAGAGCATGTCTACTTCCTTCTTATCAAGAGGTACGGGATATACTCCGGAACCGACGAAACCAGTTACCCGAGGAGTATTGCGGACCACATACCACGAATCGTCAGTCACTATCATATCCACGAGCACGTATCCGGGATAGATTTTCTCTTCTTCCTCGACTCTTTTGCCTCCCTTAATTTTTATCTTCTTTTCAGTCGGAACAAGAACATTGAAGATACGGTCTTCCATTCCTAGAGATTCTATTCGCTGTTTTAGGTTTCTGGAAACGGCATTCTCATATCCAGCATATGTATGTATAGCGTACCAATTCCTCTCTCCGCCTATTTGTTGTTTTCCCATTTTTTTATTTTAAAAAATTAGACGAATATTATACGAATAAGGTGAGAAGCTTGGCGAAGACATAGTCGAAAACGGAGAGGAATAGCGCAGTTAGGACAGAAACAATGATCACCGCAATAGAATAGGAAATGGCCTGCTTCCTGGAAGGCCATGCGACATGGGCCATTTCTGCCTTTGTTTCCTTGATGTATTCAGTGATTTTCATGCTTTTTTTGAGTAATTGTTATTAAAAATCCCCTCCCGGGGTTATGGGAGTATAGTACATTTTAGCATGAGGAAAGTCAACTATCGTATTTCGTAGGTGATGGAGACTGTAGATACAACCTTCTGCTCTCCTGCGGGAATCTGTGGAGGAAGGGTTTGAGCGACGGACTTGAACATATCTCCTCCCATTCCCTCTCTAGTATATGGATATATCTCATCGCCTGGCTCGTAGAAGCTGGTGATGCGGACGAGCTTGACTCCAAGCTGTTTAGAAAGAGTCTTGGCTTTCTCCTGGGCGTTTTCGATAGCCAACTTGCGCGCCTCTGCCTTTACCTCGTCGAGATCATCTATAGAGAAAGTAAGTCCGTTTACGTTCTGCACACCAAGAGAACCAATGATCGTAAATAGCGATCCGGCTTTCTTTAGGTCTCTTACTTTTATTTGTATAGTCTGGCTGACATCGTAGCCTCTCAAAATGTTTCTTTGATCCATGTATTCATAATGAGGATTAATATTGTATGAAATGGTCTTTATGTCCTTTTCATCCACTCCATTATCTCTCATGGCTTTTATCGCGAGATTTATTTTTTCTGTAGCTTTCTTTTGTGCCTCATCAACATTCTTGGCGTTCTCCGTTACGCTGAATGAAAATGTCGCAATATCTGGAAGGGAAATGACTTCGCCCTTTCCGTTCAAAGAAATTGCGTTGTATATAGGAGTATCTTTCCCAACGTAGCGGAGGGATTTCATTTCCTTGATAGAAATAATCAGAAGGAATAGTGAGAGAAGAATTCCGACTGCCAGACCCGCCTTCCAAACATTGTTTTTTATATTTTCATTATTCATATTTTCGCATTATAACACGCGTCAATTAGGTTTTCAAAAAGTGCCAATACCGTCATCTGACCCACTCCCCCTGGGACGGGGGTAATCATGCCTACTATGTCTTTTACCACCTGAAAATCAACATCCCCAACTAGAGAGCTTCCCTCTGCCTGACGGGTAATTCCCACATCTATTACGGTCTGGCCTTTGGAGACGTATTTTTCATTTATAAAATTAGGTTTGCCAATTGCCACAATTAGAATATCTGCTACCTTTGTCTTTTCTTGTACCTGTTCTGTCTTGCTGTCGCACACTATCACTGTCGCTCCTTCTTTTCGACACATTTCGGCTATTGGTTTTCCAACGAGCTTGGATTGACCGACTACAGTGACCATCTTATCTTTTAATTCTATTTCATAAAATTTCAAAAGATCGCTTATCCCTCTAGCGGTGGCGGCCATGTATTGGGAATTTGGCGTAAGCCCGTCGGTGTCTTTCCTGGGATCAATGGAATTTATAATAACATCAGCGTTAAGGTGCGCTGGCAGTGGGAGTTGGACGATAATGCCCTGGACTATTTTGTCTTCATTGTATTTTTTGACCTGTTCCAAGACTTCTTCTTGCGATATTTTTTCGTCCAGCTTCACATGCATTTCCTTTACACCAATTTTTTGTGCAAAAGATTTTTTTGCTTTGATAAAAGCGTCGGAATCCGCACGGGCACCGACCTGGATGATGACAAGGCAGGGGATGAAAGGAAGGGCTTTTACTTTCTCTATTAGCCTGCTTGTATACGCCTCTCGCGCGACTTTTCCATCTAGGATTTTCATGGAGTCAAGGGTAGCATAGTTTCTCGTAACGCAAAAGGAATCGCGCCATAGCGAGACTCCTTCTTAGCGAGAAATTTCCAAACGGGCTCCGATGTTCGGATTGCAGTTGTCGGCATTGTTCCAGTTGAACTTGGCCTTGCCATTGTCGGCGTTCCAATTGCCGTTAGCGACGTTACCATCGGGAAGCGCTTTAGTGTCCACTTTTTTCCATATCACCAAATTTCATGTAAATAAAATTCTGTGTTTCCCGCGGATTGACGGCAATGTATAAAAGTAGACACGCAATTTCTATTCTTGGTAAATTGTTATCTATTTTGATAGACCAATTTAATAACCTCACTTATTATAATAGAAGACAGCCTGCAACAAAAGTTGCAGGCTGGACTCAAACCCAAGGGAAGAAGGTTTAAGATTTTCGAAGGGAAACGGAAGTTGCCAAACGGGCCCCGAAGTTCGGAGAGCAGCGGACGGCATGGCGCCAGCAGAACTTGGCCCCGCCATGGCCGGCGCCCCAATAGCCGCGAGCGACGTTACCATCGGGAAGCCGATCATTCGGAAACCATGTCACCGTATCATTCGGATCAAGATGCTCATTGAGAATCTTGAAGTGGAGGTTATCGGCGTCAGCCCAACCGTACAGGTTGAGCCAAAGCTTCCCAGTGTCGAGCTTAACCTTGATGAGTTGGTCGGGAGATTTGGCATGTCTCCCTAACGTATTCGGATCCGGCAGTGCTAAACGCGCGATAAAGGATAATTCCGGGACTTTTGGTCCGGCAGAATTCTTATATTTCATTACGTCAGTCTCCTCCCAGACTTTGATCCCGAGTTTCTTCTTCCAATCCACTGCCATGCGGGTTGTCGCCCCTGCAGGGCGGAAGACAGGGATGATATCTGTGCGAGCTATGAGATCGTCGCTGATCTCGAAGATATCGCGAAGAATCACACTTTCTTTGGTAAGAAAGTTGTGAATATCTTCACGAGCTTCGATCCAGTCTCCGAAAGTAGGGCCAGTGGGAACGTGGCTAAGTGAGAATATTTCTTCCTTGGGCTGTTCCACTATCTGCTCCATGGTTTCTACTTTGGGGCTAGAGGGGGTAAATACCTCTTCGATTGCTTTCCAGTATGGATGATTATTATTTTTAATGACTTCATCCACCATCTCCTGTGGAAGATCCAAGGAGTTGATTTTGTTTGCTGTCCTGCCTGCCAAGGCAAAGACACTATCAGGGCTTGCTTTCATGTTTTTTGTCGCTTCTGAATAGGGACTGTGTCATCTCAACTTGAGAGCTTATCAGTGGGTAATCAGATGCGAAATCCAAGCTACTTTTTGGCGTTGAAAATAGCCTAAATTTCGCACCTGATTAACTTTTACAAAGGACTTAGTTACAGTGAAACAGTATATCACTTTGTAAGACGATAGTCAATGGTCTGCATGGTGTGTTCTGCTATGGAATATAGGGTCCAAAATAGCTTTCCTAATCTGTAGGCTTTTACAGTGAGTCAGCATTCCAAGATAGGATGACAAATTTTTCTCGCAAATTCTTTTCAGCATTCTCCTCTTTGTCTTTGTTCTCAATACTCGATAATAAGGAAGAGAAACATAGCCAAGAAAATCAATTCCCTGGGAAATTTTTCTTATTGATATTTTTCTGGGGTGAAGTTCCAGGGAAAGATCGTTCTTTAGAAATTCCGACAATCTGGAAATATATGATTCCAGCTTCTCTTTTGACTCATCAATTATTACAAAATCATCGCAATAGCGAATGTAATATTTGGCCATGAGAGTATGTTTTACGAATTGGTCGAGTTTGTTCATGTATATGTTTGCGAATATCTGGCTAGTTACATTTCCTAAGGGAAGACCTTTGCCGGAAGCCGCTTCGAAAGAAGAAATTATCTTAGAAATAAGACTTATTAAGAAGTGATCTTTGCATTTCTTTCTTATTAAATTAAGCAGGATAGCATGATCAATAGAATCAAAGAACTTTCGTATGTCGCATTTTAGAGCGAAAGCATTGTGTGAATAGTTCCTGGTAGCTTTCCTGGCGAATTCTTCAAATCTTTTCACTCCTCTATGAGTTCCCTTACCGTCTCTCGATGAATATGAATCGTGGATGAATGAGGGATCGAAGAGTGGATAGAGTTTTTGATAAACGGCCTGATACAGGACACGATCTCGAACGCTCGCTTTATGTATCCTGCGTAGCTTGGGATCTTGGACATAAAAAGCAATATACGGATCCAGCTTTAATTTGCCAGAAATAAGATCATCGTGTAATGTGAAAATATTCTCTTCGAGATTCAATTCAAATTCCGCAACTTCTGCTTTAGAACGTTTGCCCTTGCGAAATGCCTTCCAGGCAATAAAAAGATCGTCAATATTTATTAGACCACAAAAATCATTACTATGAATCCCCCCCCCCGACACAACATTGCCTATTATTCATGCCATTAGGATACTACATAATGACATCTATAGCATAGCCGGCAAATTTTCAAAACGAGATAAGCTCGGCATCCATAGTCTAGTTGAAGCTCAAGTGATCGCGGTTCTTTCACTGGCAGTTGAATCGGCTTTCAGGCCAAGGACGCAGAAGCAGTTTTCTCTGGAAACTATGCGGGTACAGATCGAAGTCCTCAAGCATCTCATACGGACTGAAAATGAGCTTGCCATCCTGGATTTCAAGACTTACATTCGACTCTCTGCTCAACTAGTTGAAATATCAAAAATGACGAATGGCTGGATAAACTACATAACGCAAAAGGAATCGCGCCATAGCGAGACTCCTTCTTAGCGAGAAATTTCCTGACGCCCACCATAGTTCGGGTTGCGATTGTCACGATTGTTGGCGTTGACGTTGAACTTGCGATTGTTCGAATTCCAGTAGGCGTTCGCGACATTGTCGCCATAGCGGGATATATTGCCTTGATCCATCCTTCTCACCGAGCACCATTTGCATAATACTCTGCGTTATATTCCGGATGTCTCCGGCATTGTGTAAACCAAGGCAAGCAATTTCTTTATATGGCAAATTGTTATTCTGTTTCCAGAACCAATTTAAAAGCCTGGTACAGTATATTAAAATTTTGTAAAAGAAGATAGCGTACAACTTTTACATTGTACGCTACACCCGATTCTGAAAAAATTCGAAGTGAATCAGGATTTAGGTTTAAGGGGAAGAACAATTGCCTGACGCCCACCATAGTCCGGGCCGCGATAGCCACGATCGCCGGCGCAGACGCTGAACTCGCGAGAGTTCGAAAGCCAGCAGGCGCACGCGACATTGCCGCCACAGCGGGAACCTGGACATCTTGTAAGTCCTTTGCTGTCGAGATGCTTCC
>CAYGIZ010000019.1:7564-9234 GCA_964350075.1 uncultured Candidatus Saccharibacteria bacterium
CAAGGAAGTAAGTCGCCTCAAGGACAATGCGGTCACAGATGTCGAGGAACGGGAGTTTTGTCGCCGTCATGTCATCACCGGATTTATTCAGCCACTCATCATCCGGTTCGATTGTCTCTCGACAGAGGACCAAATGTGACTGATCGAGCTGACGTTCCAGGGAATAATCATTCACATCGATATATTCTCCGACCTTGAACTGCGGTTTGCACAGTTTGTTGAGAGCGATTCGTGATGTAAGTCCCTGTGGCCGGAAGACGAACCAGTTGAATTGTGGATCGGGCTTCTCCGGCCATTGGAATTTCTCCAACTCGGGAACAACATCAATTTCCATGAAGTCCTTGTAGAGTTGGATGACGCCGTCTCGCCAGTTTGCAGGTCGAGTTACAACTCTCGTGCGCTTGGTGACAATATTCACCGCTTCTGGCTTTTCAATAACTTCAGCAGTGGACGAAGGATGGAACACTCCTTCGATAGCTTTCCAGTATTGATGATCGGGGTCCTGGATCGCGGCATCGATCTCCGATTGCTCTGGATCAAAAGTGCCGATTTTGCCGGCCGTCCTGCTTGCTAGAGACAGGATGCTTTCTGGAGTTGCTTTCATCGTTTAGATCGCAAATGAATAGTGACCGTGACATCCCGGATGGGAGCTTATCGGTGTGTATCAGATGCGAAATCCAAGCTACTTTTGGCGTTGAAAATAGCCTCAATTTCGCATCTGATTGGCATTACAAAGGGCTTAGTTACCGCAGAACAGTATATCACTTTATAAGACGATAGTCAATGGTCGCGCCGTTATATACTTAAACACTAAATCCCATTTTTTCCTTGGGTTTTTCCTCTTCTGCGACTAAATATTTTATCACTTCGAATATATCAGCTATTTGCTTGTCGTATTTGGATTCCAACTTCTCAATTTTCGCCGCCAAGTTCTTATTTTCAGAGAGAATTTCCCGTAATTTGGTAAATGTCCTGATTATCTGGATATTCATCTGAATGGCTTGCTTGCTTTTTAGTACAGTCGACAGCATAGCTACCCCTTGTTCTGTAAAAACACGCGGTAGATACTTGATATGTTTACCGGGTTCTAAGGTCACAATTTGTGACCTTAAGATCTGTTTCTGCCATATCGCGCTTTCCTCATGTGTAAGGATGAAAGAAAAATCATCTGGAAAACGCTCATTATTTCTCTTTACAGCCTGATTCAATACTTTCGTTTCTACTCCATAAAGCTCCGCCAGATCACGGTCAAACATGACTTTTTTACCACGGATAAGAAATATACGGCCAATTATTTTTTCATTGGGAACCGTGATTAAAGATGTATGCATAAGATTAGTTTGTTGTTTTTTTAATAAAATTGCGACTTCAGCGCGATTGTATCAGACCGAGATAAATTCCTGATAAACTTTTCATAAATTATCGATAAACTGTTGAGTACGCAATAGAAAATCCTATTGTGTAAATGGGTTTTGGTGTGTTGTGGTTTCTTTTTCATTCATTTCAGTTGACTGAAGTGCCAGGTCTTGGGATTCTATATTGCAGAAAAAATAAAAACTTGAGACAATAAAGACCTGGAGGATAGTCTGCAATTCATGTGTATTGGATGTGGTGTCTAACACGCAGGCCTCGCTTCCTCCGGATTGGGTTGATTCAATTTGAGTCAACTC
>CAYGIZ010000020.1:0-8905 GCA_964350075.1 uncultured Candidatus Saccharibacteria bacterium
TGTCAAATGTCTCCAATGCTACCGTCGCCGATATGGCTAGATGGATCGCAGAGTTCCTCAATAACCCGTGGGCAAACGGCATAATGTATTTCCTTCTTGTCTTTGTTTTCACATATTTCTATACGGCGGTTACATTTGATCCAAAGATGATTTCTGAAAATCTGCAAAAGGGAGGAGCATTCATCCCCGGTGTTCGTCCAGGTGAATCTACGATGAATTATCTAGGCAAAGTCGTGACACGCATCACTCTAGTCGGAGCTCTGTTCCTTGGCATCATTGCCGTCCTTCCTCTTATCATGCAGGGATTCACGGGAAATCAGACCATGGCTATTGGCGGTACAGCACTTCTTATCGTAGTATCAGTAGTTCTCGATCTATTGAAGAAAGTAGACGCGCAGGCATCAATGAGGGAGTACTAGGCTTATGACGGGTTTCTGTTTATAATATGATCATAAACATGACCCCCCAAACCTTCATCTTCATCGGCCGCTCCGGATCCGGCAAGGGTACTCAAGCCAAGCTTTTACAAAACCATCTCAAGCAAGTCGATCCAAGCAAAGAAATACTCTATATCCAAACCGGGTGGGAATTGAGAGAATTTATACAAGGCGGCAGCTTTACACAAAAAGCGTCAAAGGTTCTTTATGACGCTGGCGGACTACAGCCGGAATTCATAGCTGTATATACTTGGGTGAATGTTCTTGTAAATAAATACACCGCAAACGAGCATCTCGTCTTCGATGGTACTCCGCGAAGGCATCATGAAGCCGGAGTTCTCGATTCCATTTTCAATTTTTACAAACTAGATAAAGCTCATGTTATTTATATCGATGTAAAAAAGGAAGAGTCAGTTGAAAGGTTGCTGGCACGCAAACGTGTCGATGACTCGAGAGAAAATATCGAAGAAAGACTGTCTTGGTTCGATAGGGATGTAATGCCCGCAATTGATTTCTATAGGAATAATCCCTCATACAATTTTCATCACATAAACGGCGAACAGTCCGTAGAGGCGGTCCATGCGGATATATTGAAGGTTATATGATAAAGATAAAGACAAAAGAGGATATCTCAATACTGCGTGAAGGAGGGAAAAAGCATGCGGAAATAATGAGGGAACTTGTATCGATGGTGAAGCCTGGAGTCAACACTTCAGATCTGGATAAAGAAGCTAGGAAATTGATCGCCGAAGGGGGCGACAAGCCGGCGATCTTAGACTTCCAACCTTATGGTGCATCCCGTCCGTATCCTGCTGCGATCTGCATATCTGTAAATGAGGAAGTAGTGCATGGCATCCCAAACGAAAATCCACGAATCATGAAGGAAGGTGACATCGTTAGTCTTGACTTTGCTTTATCGCATAAGGGTCTCATTACTGACATGGCAGTTACTGTACCAGTAGGAACAATTTCTGAAGAACTACGGGGATTACTAGCCGGCACAAAGGAGGCACTTATGGCCGGTATCAAAGCAGCAAAAGGAGGAAAGAGAGTGGGAGACATCAGCTCTACTATAGAGCTCGTCGGAATTTCCAAAGGTTATGGAGTAGTTGAAGATTTGGCCGGACACGGGGTCGGTTACCATGTTCACGAAGAGCCATATGTCCCAAACTATGGAGAGCCAGGGAAGGGAGCTGTATTGAAACCCGGAACTGTGATTGCCATCGAGCCGATGTTCAATCTCGGTTCGCCCTCTATTGTATTAGATAATGTCGATGGATATACATACCGCACAAAAGACGGAAAGCCAAGCGCGCATTTCGAACACACAGTCCTTATTACAAAAGGTGACGCAGAGATACTGACTTTGATATAATACCTTTATGAATCATCCAAAACACGAACGCACTCTAGCATTGATCAAACCTGACGGTGTGCAAAGAAGTTTGATCGGAGAAATCATCGGCCGTTATGAAAAAGTGGGCCTGAAGTTGACGGCGTTGAAAATGGTCACTGCGGATAAGGATTTTATAGATAGATTTTATACTCTGGATCCGGAATGGAAATTGAAGACCGGAGAGAAGAATCTCAAATCCTACAAGGACAAAGGCCTTCAGCACACATATGATGACCCAATCAAGCTGGCAAGCTTCATTTTGGAGAAGCTGAAAGTATATTATACAAGCGGGCCGGTCATAGCCATGATTTGGGAAGGCGCCAATGCCGTGGCCATCATACGCAAATTGACCGGCGGGACCGAACCACTTATGTCGGATGTAGGGACCATTCGCGGGGATTATGTCTTGGATTCATATAAGATGGCGGATGATGATATGAGAGCAATCAGAAATCTCGTTCATGCTTCGGCAAGTATTAAGGAAGCGGAGATGGAGATCGGTCATTGGTTCTCTGAACAGGAAATAATAAAATACCGTCACGTTCAGGAAGGGATTTTGTATGATGTCAATATCGACGGAAGAAGGGAGTAGGTCTATAATGAAAACAGGTCACTGAAGTATTAACCCTATAACTTTTTATTTGGGATTTCGAGGTGTTCCGCGCCTTGGCGCGTGCATAGTTATCCCACCTAGCTAACACTAGGTTGTAATACTTCAATGACCTAACGAGAGTGCCTGCGGATTATATTTCGGCAGGTATTTTTGTTATAATAGCTGAATGCATAAAACATATATTCCCGCTCTTCTGCTCGTGAGCCTCTTGGCCGTTTTGCATTTCATTGCCAGCAAGTACTCTCTTTATGTACGATATCCGGGATACGATATCGGGATGCATATTCTAGGGGGAGCGGGCATAGCGTTGTCGGTATATGCGACGCTCATTGTCTTTTTTAGATTTCCAAGGCCGTCTTTCTGGGCTGTGGTAATTATTGTTTTCATTACCGGTTTTGCGTGGGAGGCTTTTGAGGCCTATTATGATATTGCCGGAGCACCAGTTGGTACGCCGGCTTATTATTTTGATGCCTTGAAAGATCTGTTCAATGATACATTTGGGGCCGTGATCGCATGTTTTTTCTTAAAAAGAAATAGAAAAAATGAAAGTTACATTTTATAGCGGAGTCGGAAGTGTAACTGGGGCTAATTTTCTCTTGGAAACGAGTTCTTCTAGAGTTCTGATCGATTGCGGATTGATACAAGGTGAAAGGGAAGCTATGAAGGAAAATGCGAAAAACTTCGGCTACAATCCTAGTTCCATTGATATTCTTTTTATCACACACGCTCATCTCGATCATGTTGGCAGAATTCCCAAGCTGGTAAAAGAAGGATTTAAAGGTGAAATATATTCTACTCCAGAGACGAAGGCTTTAGCCTCTCTAATTCTGGAGGATGCAGTCGGGTTGATTGAACCTCCCCTTTATGAAATACAGGATGTTAAAAATTCCCTCGATCTGTGGAAAACTATTCCGTATCATACGGAAACTAAGTTCAAAGATTTTTCTTTGTATATAAAAGACGCTGGGCATATTTTGGGATCCGGCATGCTGGAATTTACAATTGAAGGCAAGAAAATAGTCTTTACCGGAGACTTAGGAAATTCTCCGACGCCATTGTTGCGCGATACGGAATCGATAGAGGGAGCTGATTATGTGGTAATGGAAAGCGTCTATGGCGATAGGAATCATGAGCCGAAAGACTTACGGAGGAAAAAATTGGAGAAGATAATAAAAGATGTAGTCAGACAGGGTGGTACTCTAGTTATTCCAGCATTTTCATTGGAAAGAACGCAGGTTATAATCTATGAAATTAATAAGCTGGTTGAGTCAAAAGTTATTCCTTCCATCCCTGTTTTCATAGATTCTCCGCTTGCGACTAGGGTGACTGAAGTTTATCAGAAAAGTACGGGACTTTTTAACGAAAGGGCACAAGGCGAAATACGCAATGGCGATGATATTTTTAATTTTCCAAAACTTTCATACACAGTAAGCAGGGAGGATTCCCAGGGAATTGATAGAGCCAAAGGACCGAAGATCATTATTGCTGGATCAGGTATGTCCGTAGGAGGAAGAGTTAGACATCATGAAGAAAGGTATTTGCCGGATCCGAAAAATACTATTTTGCTTGTTGGGTACCAGACTTTGGGTACGATTGGCAGGCATCTTATGGAAGGTGCAAAGAGGGTGAATATTGGTGGAGTGGAGGTGGAAGTGAAGGCAAAGATAGAATCCATACTGGGATATTCTTCACATAAAGATTCAGATCACCTGATCGAGTTTGTGGGAGCATCCCAGGCAAAAAAAATTTTCGTTGTAATGGGAGAGCCTAAATCCGCGACTTTTATGGCGCAGAGGATAAATAATGAATTGGGATTGAAAGCTATTTGTCCCGAGAGGGGAGTAAACTATGAGATTTAGGCTGCAACCTTCTCTACTATTTTCTTGAATGCATCTGGATTCTCGTCTGCTAGTGTCGCTAGTGACTTTCGGTCTAGAGAAATATTTGATTTCTTGAGAGCGCCGATAAACTTGCTGTAAGAATTCTCTGGGTTGATTGCGCGAAGGGCGGCGTTGATGCGGACATTCCATAGTCTTCGGAAATCTCCCTTCTTATCCTTTCGGTGAGCGAAAGCATAAGTACCGGCATGTGAAATCGCTTCATAAGCATTTCGCTCTGTCTTTGATCTGCGAAAACGATAGCCTTTTACCTGCTTTAGTATATTCCTTCTTGTTTTGAGAGCATTTACTCCTTTCTTTACTCGTGACATGTTATTGTAATTAATTAAATGGATTATAGGCCTACAAGGAAGCGGCTCTTTTCTTTTCCAGTCATGTGAAAAGGCACTTTGGCGTTTTTCTTGTAAAGCTGTGAGCGTCGGCTTTCTTTTGAATTGAAATGGTTCTGGCCTGCCGCGCGCGAAAGAATCTTGCCGTTCTTGGTAAGCTTAAGTCTTTTTGCGAATGATTTGTTTGTTTTCATATTATTTCTTCTCTATAATTGCGGTCAGGCCTTTTAGGCTTTTCTGCGGAGCACTGGCAACTTTGTAATCAATAGTTATGAGCTTGAAGACGCGATCCATGCGTTCTTTCAGGAAGTTCATATCCATGTATTTGGAACGTCCGACTAGGAAGAGGTCTATCTTAACACGGTGGCCTTCTTTCAGCCATTCCGAGGCTTTCTTGGCTTTTAGCTCCAAATCATGGTCTCCTGTGCCTATTTTAACCTGTATATTCTTGATATCTGAGGTATGGGTGCGGGATTTGGCTACCTTCTGCTTCTTCTTTTCGTCGTATTGAAATTTACCATAATCCATGATTTTTGCAACTGGAGGGGTCGCATTTGGCGATATCTCGATAAGATCGCAGTTTCGAGCCTGCGCTTCTCGAAAAGCCTGTTCAAGACTGATAACGCCGAGGTTTTCTCCGTCAGCGGTAATAACGCGCAGTTGAGGCGCTTTGATGAAGTGATTTATACGTACTCTGGGGGTGCTCAATGTAGTTGTCTTTAGAGGCTTATTTATAACATGCTTAGCATTTTTCTACAAGAAACTGCGGATGAACTTCACAAAGAAGACGGCAATCTTTTCCGTCCATGACCGATTTTTCCAGGCCTCGTATGTGACCTCTTTTGTATTTCTCAAATCGCGAATAAAGTGTGAAGATATGTCGTCCGCAAAAGTTGTGTTCGTAGAAACGATGTTTGCTTCGAAGTTATATAAAAGACTGATGTGATCTATGTTCAGAGTTCCAGCGCTAGCCCACTTTCCATCCACAGCTATGGTTTTTCCATGCAACATTTTTCCTTGATAAAGATGGATCTTCACTCCGGTATTGAGCATATGGTGAAAGAATGTTCTAGCTCCAAGGTCTACAATAGGGTGATCTGATTTTTCCGGAATTATGATTCTTACATCCACACCTCTGCGGGCAGCCAGCCTTAATGCTCTGGCCAAACGGTGAGTGGGCACGAAGTATGGGGTGCTGATATAGATATATTCCTTTGCTTCTCTTATAGCTTCTACTATCTTGTTATATAGCCTGCGATTTCTTCCTAGGGGTGTGTTTGTAATGTATTCGAATTCCCGATCTCTCTTGTCAGGAATTCTGCGAGGAACGTGCCTACCATGCGCTCGATCGAGCATTCTTTCAAAAGCTTTTTGCATATCCTCGACCACTGGTCCTTTCAATAGTATATGAGTATCCCTCCATTCCTCTGTGTATTCGTGGATACATATACTTCCAGTAAATCCAATTTTACCGTCGATGACCAGTGTCCTACGATGATTGCGGAAATACCATGAACGAAAGTCGTGAAAAGTAGAAAGGCCAGGTAAAAGGGTTTTGAAGAAAGTTAATTCAATTCCCTTATTTTTCAAATCTTCCACAATAGAAGAGCCAAAAAATGAGAAACTTCCAGCCGCATCCCAAAGGAATCTTACTTTTACACCTTCCTTGGCCTTGCGGGCGCAGACATCTATGAATTTCTCGCCGATCTTGTCAGCCACAAAGATGAATTGCTCAAGGTCAATGCTTTTCTCGGCTCTCTCGCAGGCTTGTAGCATGGCATTCCAGGCTTCGGGATTTGTAGTGTAGATTTTCCAGGAAGTTGTCATTGGGTATAGGATAGCATACAATAAAGGACAATATGAGTGATCTTGGATTTTTAATATTTGCTATTATTTTCGGATATCTATTTTTTGGTCCGCATAATAAGGCGAAGGAGGGAGGGGATAAGAAGGGAGGAGATAAGGGGAAGAAGTAGGGAAAAGAAAAGACCTCCGCAAGAGAAGCTTGTGAAAGACTTTTCCTGCAGAGGTACTTTTTATTTAGGTTTGAATAAATCAGTGCGGTACATGAAAACTACCGCGGCTATTAGGAAGCAAAGACAAGCAATTGACCACCACATGCCAGTCCTTCCTCTGTGTTCAGTCCTAGTTTCGTTGTAGTTCCAAGGCTCAAGTCCACTGGACAGGTAAGCCATGGACATATACGCTGATATGACCCCCATGACTATAAGAGTTCCGAATATCCATTGGTTCATAATTTTCTCACGATCTTGTTTGCAAGTATTTCAACTTGCGTTGTGTGAATTTTAAGGAGTTCAAGCCGAAGATAAACTATCATTTTATAGCGTACTTGTCAAGTTGTGGAGATGGGCGGATTCGAACCGCCGTGCAGATGAAGTTCCATAATATTTCTACGATACCTAGTGAGCTTTATCGGAGTCGCCTCCTTTTAACCCATGCGCTTGAAAGCAAACAAAACACGCATAGGCGATTCCTAGGTTTTCGAATCATGAAGTGGAAAGCTTCATGATCTTATCCGGAGGTTATATCACCGCCATCCCTTTCCGGAGAAAAGAGGGAAGTGTCGTTCAGGCGGAGTTTAAGCCGCGTAAACGAAAGCAAGATCCTTGGCTCCAAAATATGGAGACGCAATGGACATTGCCTTTGCAACTACTGATTTTGCAGTTACGATTTCCGCCAGATTAAAGAGTTAGCGGAGCTCTGTATCGCATATTATGGAGTACCTCAACTGTCGAGGCCTTTCATCCCCATATATAAATCATAATTTTCAACGATCAGAGAATTCTCTCCGCACTTCGCGCTCGATATCCCTTTTCCTGATACTCTGACGCTTGTCGTGCTTTTTCTTACCGCGGACAATCGATATTTCCGCCTTGATTTTTCGGCCTTTACTATACACTGAAATAGGCACTATTGTCAATCCTTTTTTGGACTCCAAGGATGCAAGTTTTGAAATCTCCTCCTTCGTAAGGAGAAGTCGGCGGTTGCGTCTGGGATTGTATTCCTTCGGAGTATTTTTTTCCTGGAAGGGCGGAATGTTAGATTCTATGAGATATGCTTCGCCGCCACGTATCGTGACATGTGCGCCAAGAAGTGAGCCCTGACGCGCGCGGATGCTCTTGACTTCAAAGCCAAAAAGCTCAAGACCGGCTTCGAATGTCTCGAGTATCTCATAGTCCATCCCTACTTTTTTATTGTATATCAGCGATTCAGCCATCGGGTAGAGTATAGCGCATTTTGCTCTTTTAGGTATAATCAATACATGCAAAACAAACCAGAAGCTCCCGGTCAGCAGAAGAAAGGAAATAAGAAGCCAAGCCGTTTCGGCCTGCTGAATTCTATTTTTCTGGTCTTCCTGATGCTATTCCTTATATCTAGCCTTTACTCCATAATCGCCGAGCAGAATACGGCGGAAAATACCATTCCGATTTCTGATCTTGTACACGACATCGGGATGGGCAAAGTGACTTCCGTGACGGTTCGTGGAGATGATTTGATTGCCGAATATCAAGACAAGACAATCAAAAAATCCAAAAAAGAGACTGACTCCGCCGTTACCGAGACCTTTGCTACATACGGACTGACGCCAGATAAATTAAATGCCGTAAAAATTTCCATTGAAGGTCCGAGCGGGTTTTGGTTTTGGCTCGGACAACTAGCGCCATTTCTAGCACCTCTCCTTTTCTTGGCTTTGATAATTTGCTTTTGACAGCGCGGCTGTCTCATGAGTTTGATCATCATCAGGCTGAGTATTTTCGCATAGTTTGGGATTCGGAGGCTCTTGAGCACAGAATAGCTTTGGAACGTTCGGGAGAGGAGTTAGTGTCTTTGTTAGATCGGTTACCTTGACTAATTTATCGACGAGCGGTGATGCTCAGGAATTGCTCAAAAGGGGGGCTAAGGCTATTATCGTAAAAACTGAAAACTAATGTTGAGCCTGATGATGTGGTTGCGAAAGCTCGGGAAATAGTAGGGAATTGATGTCTGGTATAAAAGTGGAGATGACCTATTCCCTCAAGGTGAATTGCCTTGGGATGATAATGAACAATCTGCTACAGGACAAATTGGGCAAGGCCACCAAGCAACTGTTTTGAAAGACGATGCATTTGCTTTATGGGGAGAGTGAATTTCACCCCTCCCATTTGTTTTCAGTTCATCAGTCTTGGTGCATTGAAAATAAATCTTAGAAGACAATTATTCTTGGGTTTCTA
>CAYGIZ010000021.1:0-8644 GCA_964350075.1 uncultured Candidatus Saccharibacteria bacterium
CTAATCCTTCAGAATCCCTAAAAATTTTTGATAAATAATTACTAATATGGATATTATTTTAAGACCTCGAATAACGGAAAAGTCAGGGATGATGAGCGAAGCGCTGAATCTATACACTTTCGAAGTGGCCAAAAATGCCAGTAAGCCTGCTATTTCAAAGGCCATCAAGACTCTTTACAAAGTGACTCCTCTGAAGATCCGAACGATCAGCCTGCCCAGAAAGAAAGTGTTTGTTCGAGGAACGAAGGGAATGCAGCCTTCCGTAAAGAAAGCACTGGTTTATCTGAAGAAAGGTGATAAGATTGAATTCGCATAAATAACATGAAAAGCTACGCACCAACAACACCATCACGAAGGCATATGACAACACTCCCTTACAAGGAGTATTTGACTGCGTCAGAGCCTCATAAAGCGCTCACAAAGGGAATGAAAAGAGATATGGGACGCAATGCTTTTGGGCGCATTACGGTCCGCCACAAGGGAGGAGGGAATAAGAAGCTTTACAGGCAGATCGACTTTGTCTACGACAAGAAGGATATTCCTGCTATTGTGAAGACTATCGAATATGATCCATATCGAACAGGATACATCGCCCTTGTGCAGTATATTGATGGTGAAAAGAGATACATCCTTGTTCCAAAGACCGTAAAAGTTGGAAATAAATTCATTGTTTCCGAAAAAGCTCTCATCGAAGTTGGCAATCGTCTTCCTTTACGAAAAATTCCAGTTGGAACTTTTGTTTACAATATTGAAGTTCGTCCAAACGGAGGATCCAAGCTCGTTCGATCAGCCGGATCATTTGCCCAGGTTATCGCGAACGATGCAGGTTATACCCACATAAAGCTTCCTTCTACCGAGGTTCGAAAAGTCCATGATAATGCATGGGCTACAGTTGGGACTGTATCCAACGAGGAATCCAGACTAGTGAATATAGGAAAGGCCGGAAGATCACGCTGGATGGGTATACGCCCAACGGTGAGAGGATCTGCCCAGAACCCTGTGGACCACCCATACGGAGGAGGAGAACAGAGAACTGGCCGAGGGTTGCGCCGATTGAAGACCCGATGGGGCAAGCCAGCTGGAAAGGGCCAGAAAACAAGGACGCCAAAGAAGTATTCGAACGTTTTCGTGGTTTCCCGCCGCCGAGTGGGTAAGAATAAGAATGTAGAAAAATAACATGTCACGATCACTTAAAAAAGGTCCATTTGTTGAAGAGCGTCTTCTAAAGAAGATTGCCGGAAAGAAACCCATTGAGACTGGGGTTATAAAGACATGGTATCGAAGAAGCCAAATTTCTCCTGAAATGGTTGGCTTTATTTTTGGTGTGTACAATGGAAAACAGCATATCGACGTTCTAGTCACCGAGGAAATGGTCGGACACCGCCTCGGTGAATTCTCGCCTACGCGAAAGTTCACGAAGCATGGAGGAAAGATGCAGAAGGAGATTGAGACGAAGGCAAAAGAAGCAGAGATCAATGCAGCCAAATCTGCAAAAGAAGCCGTCGCTGCTCCTGCCAAAAAATAGTAAATAAATTTTATGATCAAAGCTTCACTTACAAATTTCAGACAGTCTCCTAGAAAGGTCCGCTCCGTAGCGAACCTTGTTCGAGGTAAGTCAGTTGTAAACGCTCTGAATACTCTGAACTTTTTGAGCAAGAAAGCAGCAGATCCTCTCTACAGTCTGCTCCAGTCGGCGATCGCCAATGCCAAGAACAATCATTCCATCGAAAAAGAGGGATTGATGATAAAGGAACTGCGTGTTGACGGGGGAGTTACACTGAAAAGGAGCATGCCCCGAGCGCGCGGGTCAGCTTCAAGAATCAATAAGAGATCAAGCCATGTCTTGATGGTGCTGGCACCTTTAATACCAAAGAAAAAATAATTTTATGTCACACTCCGTACACCCATATTCACATAGACTAGGAATCATCCGCGACTGGAAAAGCCGCTGGTTCGGTGTGAACAAAGGATACAGGAATGCCTTAAAGGCAGATCTTCTGGTCCGTGAGTATCTGAAGAAGGAACTCCGAGCTTTTTACCTCTCTGATGTTCAGATAGAGAGGAATCAAAAATCTCTTCACATCATTATCCGATCCTCACGACCCGGCACTATCATCGGTCGAAGCGGAGACGGAGCGGTCAAGCTTCGAGAAAAAATCCTCAATCTTCTAAAGAAGAATGATATCAGTTTAGCTGGACAAGAACTGAAAATAGACATAGAAGAAGTTCGCAATCCTGAATCCAACGCAGCCATTGTAGGTCTTATTGTCGCGGAGGCTCTAGAGAAACGCCTTCCTTTCCGCAGAGTCCTCAAGCAGACTTTGGAGAAGATTCTAGCAAACCGTGAAGTGAAAGGGGCTAAGATAAAGCTCTCTGGCCGACTTGGAGGGGCGGATATGGCCAGGCAAGAAGACCTGAAGAAGGGACAGATTCCTCTGCAGACTCTTCGCGCTGACATCGACTTTGCTAAGGAAAAGGCTCATATGACATACGGAGATATCGGCATCAAAGTTTGGATATATAAGGGCCAGATCTTTGAGAAAGATCTAAAGAATGCCGCTAAATAAATACCATGTTATTTCCTAAAAAAGTAAAATTCAGAAAGTGGCACACCGGCCGAAAGAACGCGAAGAAGCTCGCGGTGTCCCCGGAGACGCGAGGAGTGAAAATCTCTTTCGGTTCATACGGATTGAAAGCTTTGCAATACGGACGATTGTCTTCAAACGAGATCGAAGCTGCCCGAAAGGTCATGGCTCGGTACGCAACGAAGTCCGGAAAGGTCTGGGTGCGCATTTTCCCCGACAGGCCGTTTACCCAGAAGCCTCCGGAAGTGAAGCTTGGAAAAGGCAAGGGAGATCCTGTAGGATTTGTAGCCCAGATCAAGCCCGGACGCGTCCTCTTTGAAATTGACGGAGTTGATGATAAGGTAGCTCTTGAGGCCCTGCGAAAGGCTGGAACCAAGATCTCGGTCAAGACCAAGGTGGTCAGCCGAAATATGATGTAATATCACAGTTATGAAGGAATATAAAGATAAAACACCAAAGGATTTGAACAAGCTCATCGCGGAGAAGCGAGAGGGTATTCGCAATTTCCGATTTGGTTCTACCGGAAGCAAGACAAAGAATGTTAAGCTTGGACGGACATTGCGAAAGGACATTGCCCGGATCATGACCGAGTTAACTCTTAGAAAACAAGTAAAATAATATGGAAAAAGCAACCGCAAAAAGACAGACATTAACGGGAGTAGTGGTATCCGACAAAATGAAGGATACGGTTGTTGTCGTGGTTGAGAGGTATGTGAAAAATGAAAAATACCAAAAGTTCATCACTTTAAGGAAGCGTTATAAAGTTCACGATGCTGGTAATACAAAAAAAGTGGGAGATAAGGTCACAATCGAATCATGTCGTCCAATATCTAAGCATAAGTCATTCAAAATAATTTAAATATATGATACAGCCACGCTCAATAGTACGAATAACTGACAACTGCGGCGCCAAGATAGGACGCATATTCAAAGTGCTCGGCAGCTCCAAAAAGAGATATGCGGAGATCGGCGACCTTGTCATTCTCTCTGTTCAGAGAGCAGAGCCTCGCAAGACCATAAAGAAAAAGGATGTCCTACAGGCTGTAGTTGTCCGACAGGCAAAGCCTTATCGAAGAAAGGATGGTTCATATATTCGATTCGATGAGAACGCCGTAGTCATTTTGGAAAAGGGAAAAAAGGAGCCGATAGCCGGCCGTATCTTTGGACCGATTCCTCGAGAAATGTCTGAAAAAGGATTTCAGACTATCGCATCTAGAGCGCCTGAAATTGTATAAATAAACCCATGAACATCAAAAAAGACGACAATGTAATAATTTTGGCAGGAAAGGACAAGGGTAAGTCTGGAAAGGTTATCAAGGCTATGCCAAAGATCCATAAGGTGATTGTAGCCGGCATCAACATGATGAAAAAGAACCAGAAGCCTCGCAAGCAGGGTCAGAAGGGACAGATAGTAGAAGTTACTATGCCAATCGATGTTTCAAACGTCGCTAAGAAAAAATAACATGAAAAATCCAGCGCCCACAACCACATATCAGCTAAACAAGGATTCATTCAAAGGAATGAAGGAGAAATTTGGCTGGAAAAATCCTATGCAGTCTCCAAGACTAGTAAAAATTGTTGTCTCTACGGGTATCGGATCCTTGAAGGATAAAAAGAAAATCGAACTCATCGCGGACAGATTGGCGAGAATCACAGGACAGAAGCCAGCTCTTCGAGGCGCCAAGAAATCTATTGCCACCTTTAAAGTTCGTACAGGGGATCCTGTCGGATACCAAGTTACACTTCGAGGAAAGAGAATGTGTGATTTCGTAGACCGACTAGTTCACATCGCGTTACCACGCACAAAGGACTTCCGAGGAATTGTCCGAACAGCAGTCGACGAAATGGGAAACTACACTCTTGGGATAAAGGAACACACTATCTTCGCCGAGACATCCGATGAGGATTTGAAGGATGTCTTTGGAATGGGAGTTACTATCGTGACTTCATCTTCGGACAAGAAACAGACACTAGCCTTTCTAGAATATCTAGGGTTTCCATTTAAGAAAGAAGAAGTGAAGAAATAATAAAAAATCCACCTCGCTCAACGGTGGATTTTCCGTTGGGAGGTGGAAGGTTACGGAGAATCTTTCTTGTACATTAGTATAATCGAGATTCCTGCTAGGACGAATCCTATCAATCTGGTGATAGAAAACTCTCCTTTTGTCGTGAGTATGAAGTAGCCCATTGATACTACGACCTGACCTATTGTCGTGATTGCAATCCAGCTTGCTCTATTTTGATCGGTCGTGACCTCACACATCCGCGTGAAGATTAATAGACCACTTCCACTCATCAGCCCTGCAACCAGGATCCACTTCCACTCTATACTTCTCCATGGTACCTCTTTGCCTTGTGCTAACATCAATGCGAGAAGAAGCAACGCTTGTATTACACAGAATGAAGTGGCTGCTAGAAAACTTTTAGCTCTACTGGCATTAAGTGCATATGGCCAGAGACCAAAGAAGAGTGCAGCCAGAACCGCCAGGAACCATATATTACCCATAGTTTTGTAGTGGTGAACTGTTGAAACGCCAATGCGTATCTTAATCTATATTTAATATAAAGTCAAATGGACTTTGACTTATTTTCACCATTCTGCTAAGATGACTTCACGTTCAAATAAGTAGTGAATATCACGAAATAGTGATTGGAAGCGATATCTGAAAAGAGAGGCTAACCAATCCCCATTTTTTATGGCAAAAACATCAGTTAAAGCAAGAGCAAAGAAAACCCCAAAGTTTGCCTCACGAGTTGTGAGACGATGTTTCCGCTGTGGCCGAAAGAATGGCTATATGCGGGATTTTGACCTATGCCGAATATGCTTCAGAGAATTCGCTAATGACGGGGTTATCCCAGGAATAAAGAAATCATCATGGTAACAGACCCAATTTCAAATCTCATAGTCAGCATCAAGAACGGCAGTGACGCGCGAAAGGCAATTGTCACCGTTCCTTACTCCGCCCTGAAGGAATCCATAGCGCATGTTCTCGCTAAGGGTGGATATGTCTCTTCTATTGAAAGGAAGGGGAAGAAGGTAGTAAAGACTTTAGAAATCGGACTTGTATATCTCGGGGACGAGCCTCGAGTTCACGGCGTGGACAGAATTTCCAAGCCGTCCCGAAGAATTTATCAGAAGGCCAATGACATCAGAATGTTCAAGAGCGGATTTGGTAATACAGTCATCTCCACTCCAAAGGGTGTCCTTCTCGATGTTGACGCCAAGAAGAACAAGGTCGGAGGAGAGGTGCTTTTCAAGATCTGGTAATTTAAATAAGAAATATGTCACGAATAGCAAAAAAACCAATACCGATTCCAGCAAAGACAGAAGTCACATATTCTGCCGGAACTATTACCGTGAAGGGACCTCTTGGATCTTTGACCAAGGAATTTCGTCCGGAAATAGAGGTAAAGATCGAGAATAATGAAGTCACACTGACTCCATCACGAAATTCAATCGATATTCTGGCTCTTTGGGGAACATACGGATCTCACTTGAAGAATATGCTGGCTGGAGTAAATACTCCGTATCAGAAGAAACTGATCGTAGAAGGGATCGGATTCAAATCCGATGTAAAAGGAAAAGAACTAAATCTTGCTTTAGGATTTTCACATCCTGTCAAAGTCATGATCCCAGATGACTTGAAGGTGACCGCAGAAAAGAATGTGATCACGATTTCCGGCATCAACTGCGAATCTGTCGGACAGTTTGCGGCAAAGGTCAGGGCATTGAAGAAGCCGGAGCCTTACAAAGGAAAGGGAATCCGCTATGATGATGAGGTCATCCGCCGAAAGCAGGGAAAGAAGTCGGTATAAGGTAAATAAAGCATATGAATACAAGTAAACAAAAACAAATGAAAATCGCACGCCGGCACAAGAGGATCCGAGCGACTATTTCTGGAACTACAGAACGTCCACGACTTTCCGTATTCCGATCAAACAAATTCATTTATGCCCAACTTGTAGATGATGTGAAAGGACATACTTTTGCCCAGGCACAGGATACCGATGCGCAGAAAGTTGGAGTGGAACTTGCAAAGAAGGCGAAAGTCCTTAAGATTGAGAAGGTCGTCTTTGATCGAGGCGGCTACCTTTATACCGGCAAAATTAAGGCTGTTGCGGATGCGGCTCGGCAAGGTGGACTAAAATTTTAATTAACATATGAAAGAAGAAATCAAAGATCCAGTAATAGAGATTGCCACAGAGGCCAAGCCTGCAGCTCCAGCAGTTCAACAGGAGAATCGACGTCCAACTCGACGTCCTTCACGTCCTGAAAAAGAACGCATCAAGCCGGAGTTTGATACGAAGATAATCGACATCCGACGCGTGACTCGAGTCGCGGCCGGAGGGCGAAGATTTACATTCTCGGTCGCCGTTGTATCCGGAGATAAGAAAGGAAAGGTGGGAGTCGGACTTGGAAAAGCAGGGGATACATCACTTGCAATAGACAAGGCTACACGGCATGCCAAGAAGAATATGATAAAGGTCGCTCTTTCACCAGCGATGACTATTCCTCATGCCGTAGACGCCAAGTTTTCGAGCGCGGTGGTCATGATCATGCCTGCTAGAGGACGCGGAGTAGTAGCAGGAAGCTCGGCAAGAAACGTAATCGAACTTGCAGGCATCAAGGATGTCTGCGCCAAACTGCTGTCCGGCAGCAAGAATAGGCTGAATATTGCGAGGGCCACCATAAAAGCACTGTCGAGTCTTTCAAAAAGATCCAGAGAGGAAATAAAAAACTTCCATGCAAATAAATAATTTAAAACCAAGGACAAAGAGTAAGAAGACCATGATCGTAGGCAGAGGTGGCAAACGTGGCAAAACTTCCGGACGAGGAGGAAAGGGCCAGACTGCGCGTGCCGGAAACAAAAAGCGTCCCGAGCTTCGAGACTTCATCAAAAGAGTGCCAAAGCTTCGAGGACGAGGAAAAAGCTCTCTCAAATCTTTTGCCGTGAAGCCCCTGGCTATCAACCTGGATTTCATTGAAAAGATTTTTGAGAATGGAGAGACTGTTTCTGAAAAAACACTCATTGAGAAGAAGGGCATCACTACAATTGAAGGACGAACTCCGCATGTTAAAATACTCTCTGTCGGAGACCTGACAAAAAAGCTTTACTTCGAAGGATGCAAAGTCTCTAAGGAAGCAAGAGTGAAGATAGAGAAAGCTGGAGGAACAGTGAAGTAATACAATGAATACATTTTTACAAAAGATTGCCGTCGTTATCAAGGATCCAGCAATCCGCAAGCGCATCCTCTTTACCCTAGGAGCGCTGGTCATTTTCCGTCTTCTTTCTACGATTCCGATTCCAGGAATTGACATAGCTAGCCTTCAGAATCTTCTCGCAGGCAATCAATTCCTAGGTCTTTTGGATATATTTTCCGGAGGAGGAATCTCCCGCTTGTCCATACTGATGCTTGGAGTTGGACCATACATCACCGCGTCCATCATTATGCAACTCCTGACCATGATGTTTCCAAGCATCAAAGCAATGATGCAGGAAGAGGGAGAAGCCGGACGAGCCAAACTTTCCCAGTATTCACGCCTCATTTCTGTTCCTCTTGCCGCACTTCAGGCTTATGGATTTCTAGCTCTTCTGGCTAGCCAGAACGTCTTACCTCAACTTACTGGAATGACGCTAGTAACAAACATTCTTGTTATAACAGCCGGCTCGGTGCTCCTGATGTGGATTGGAGAATTAATTTCTGAATTTGGCATTGGCAACGGTGTTTCTCTGATTATCTTCGCGGGTATAGTAGCTGTTCTTCCAACACAAATATATCAGTTTCTCGCAGCATTTGATCCGGCTCAAATTCCTCTGTATCTCCTCTTCCTTGTTATAGCGATTGTTGTCATAGTGGCCGTGGTAGTAGTCACTGAAGCCGAAAGACCTATTTCAGTAACTTATGCAAAGCAGGTCAGGGGAAATAAAGTCTATGGCGGAGTCTCCACATATCTTCCTTTGAGACTAAATCAGGCCGGAGTGATCCCAATCATCTTCGCATTGTCTATTCTTCTATTTCCTCAAATTATTGCCAACTTCTTGTCAAATGTCTCCAAT
>CAYGIZ010000022.1:0-8191 GCA_964350075.1 uncultured Candidatus Saccharibacteria bacterium
AAGACATACTTCATTACTCATATCCATTTTACGATTTGAAAGCTCCGAAGGATATGGGACTTGGTATGATGATTAAGGCAATAACCTACGCAAAAGAAAAAGGACTCAAATATTTTTATATGGGGTCTCTTCAAAGACCTAGCGATACTTACAAGTTTCAGTTCGGGGGATTGGAGTGGTTTGAGGGGAATGGATGGGAAACAAACTTAGAAAAAGTTAAAATTATACTTAATGGAAAATAAAAAACACATCCACATCACCGGCATTTGCGGCGTGGCAACCAGCGCCATAGCTATCGCCTTCCACGACAAAGGCTGGAAAGTCACCGGTAGCGACAAGGGCTTTTTTCCTCCTGTATCCACAGAACTAGAAAAAGCCGGTATTCCCTTTTATGCTGGGTGGCATCCGGAAAATATAGGAACTCCAGACTTCATAATGACGGGCGGGGGAGGAACAAGCCCTTCCAATCCGGAAATCATATACGCCAAGGAAAAAAATATTCCTGTATTCTCATACGCGGAAATTCTCCAGAAATATTTTATAAAAAAGAATTCCATTGTCGTAACAGGAACCTGGGGAAAGACTACCATATCCGCTCTTTTATCCTTCATCCTGATCCAGGCTGGCATGGACCCTAGCTACTTTACCGGCGGGCTTTCACTTTCACATAAGACAGGAGCCTTGTCTGATTCAAACTGGAGCGTCATTGAGGGGGACGAATATCAGGTTTCAATATCAGACAAGCGACCGAAGTTCGTATATTATTCCCCGACCCATCTATTGCTTACATCCGTATCCTGGGATCACGCTGACCTGTATCCCACCGAAGAAGCTTATTTTAATGAATTTAGTAAGCTCATAAAAAATATTCCAGAAAGTGGGATTATTGTCGCTTGTGCTGATAATGAGGGAGTAAAGAAAGTCATTGGAAAAAGAGAAATTTTAAGTTATGGAAAAGCTGATGCGGATTATTCATATGGTTCAGTTGAGCATACAAAAGATGGTCTTTCTTTTAGCATAAACAATAAGCACAGAATCACTTCCCCCATGCTTGGACGCTTCAACGCGGAAAACCTCACTGCTGCATTTGCCATGGCGCATAGCATCGGCATAAACCCGCAAGTAATTATCGAAGCAATTACGGATTTCAAAGGGATAAAGCGTAGGTTGGAGAAAAGGTTGGATGGAGAAGTCACTGTCTTGGATTGTCACGCCCCGACTCCGGAAAAAGCCTCTTCAGTATTGGAGAGCATCAGAGAAGTCTACGATAAAAAAATTATCACAGTCTATGAGCCAAATATTGGAGGACGGCAGAGAGAATCCTCCGGCAAATACGATGGTGCATTTAAAAATGCAGACATCATTATCATACCCAGACTTACCAAGTTAAAAATTGGAGAAAATGAAATGCCAATGGAGGGTGATGAATTAGCCGGCATCATAGGAAGGACCCACACGAATGTTCAGTATATGGAAAATGACGAAAATTTGGTTACTTTTCTAAAGTCGCAAACAGAGACAGGAGACGTCATAGCCTTTCTCGGTTCACACGGATTCCGAGGCATGATAGAACAAACGATTACTTCCCTTCGTCCACAATATCAGTAGACATAATCCCTTCTTTAATAGTTTTTACAAGAAGCGTCATTCCGCAATGATTGCATTCGATAACCATTCCCTCTTTAAGAGAAGGATAGCGCGAAAGGTTAATATCATTTTTACATTCAGGACAGTTTGATTTCATTATATTTTCCATTGTGCTTCTAATACTACCTGAAATAGTATAGTATATCAATATGTTAACACCACAGGAAAAATACCCAGATCTGGCACAGGCTCTAGCTGTTTCCTCTATATTCTTTAAACGGGAAGATCTGCACCCGTATGGGTCACATAAAGGAAGATCAATTCCTTTAATGATAGATAAGAAAATATCTGACGGCTACTCTCATTTCGCCATTTCATCATCTGGAAATGCCGCACTGGCTGCGGGAATGCATATACGGAAATTAAATAAAGAAAAGGAAGAAAAAATTACTCTGGAGATTCTAGCTGGGAACAACATAAACAAGAACAAATTGAAGAAATTAGAAGATATCCGCGACAGCAATATCCTTCTCTCAATACAGGACCGCCCTCTGCAGGCGCTATTCATGAAGACACAGGACCCATCAGTACAAAGTTTGCGTCAGTCAAATGACGAAATCGCACTGGAAGGATATGAATCACTCGCAAAAGAACTTTTGCAAATTGCCGATCTCAAGGCAGTATTTATTGGCACATCATCCGGTACTACCGCCCAGGCTCTTGCTCAATATTTCATAGCTAATAATAAAGAAGTAGAGGTTCATGTTATTCAGACCACATCATGTCACCCAATAGCCGACGCTTTCATCGATAGTGACGGAAAAAATGAAAAATCAATCGCCGACGCAATAGTAGATAGCGTCGCTGCCAGAAAAAATGTTTTAGTTCCTCTCATTGAAAAGACGGGAGGAAGCGGCTGGATAGTTTCCAATGAGGAGATAAAAGCCGCCGTAGAATTGGCGAAAAAACATACTGACATAAGCATATCTGCAAACAGCGCTCTGTCTGTAGCGGGCCTGATGCAGGCCGCGTACACCGGCAGGAATTGGGCAGGTACGGTGGTCTGCATGATTTGCGGGGATTAAAATGATCTGATAGGCTATGGGTGGATATGGTCAGAATAACTGAAGAAACTTCGCTGTTGAGGATGATTTCCCGCGGCAAGAGGCTCGCCATCACAGATAGTGAAGGGCGAGAGAAACTTACGGCTGTTTTTGAAATGTTCGAAAACGGCACATTTCGCGATATCTTTGAGTCGTTTGGAGAGGATCTTTCCAAACTAAGCTTCACTGACGAAGAGCAGGGCGCCTTCTGCAAAAAATATGCGGAGGAATTAGAACCATATGGATGGGCAAACATTTTCCTCGTCAAAAGACGTGACAAATTTGTCATAGTCATTGTCTACAAAGAGAGTGGAATAATACAAAAAAATGAGTCGGAGTTTGAATCAACTGTATACTTGAGAGGCAACAGACATCTCCGTGTAATCGTTCCTCAACAGGAAAAGGATTTTTAAGCAATTAACCATCACAGTACCCGGCTCCGGAAGTTGGGTACTTTTCTTATAATTAAAGTGCCCTCACCGCCTTCACAAACTTTTCACCTCTCTCTTTCCTGGAAATATGCACCCCTATGGCTTCACAGCCAGGACTGAACAGAACCCTGTCACCCTTTCTCGCATATTCTTTCGCCAAACGAACCGCATCTTCCATGCTTTGAGCCTGGAAGAATTGTATGTCCTTCAATTTTTCAATCTCTGGCCTGAAACCTAGGGTTCCGCTTCCTGGTACAAGGATGACCACAGAAGCATACTGCGGAATACTATCTATCAATTCTCTGTAATCATGAGGCGTATATGCTCCGCCACATATCAGGATGACATTTTTATCTACTGCAAATCTCCTTAAAGCCGACAGTGTCGAAACAGGATGAACAGAAGCTGAATCATTATAAAATTCTATCCCATCGACTCTTTTCACAAACTCCTGCCTTCCCTTCAAACCGGAAAATTCGCTTATGATTTCTTCCGCGGTATCGGCACCCACCCTGAAAAGCTGGCTAGCCTGTACTGCTAGGGCGGAATTTGCTGCTTTCGTCCGCAGTATTTTTGCCTTCGAGCTGAAATTACCATGCTCCCGCATATGCTCTATCACCATGTCCGGTCCGACAATGAAATTATTATATGTCTGAAACTCCAGGATGTTGGATGGAACAGGAGAAGTGATAACAGCGACATGAGGGCTGATCCTAGCTGCATAATATTCACTCATCATATCCTCCGGTATCCTGGCTAGGATAATATCTCCGGATTTTATTTTCTTGAGATGAGTCAGAGCGCCATTTGGCAGATCCGGATCTATGAAATAAAGGCCCTGGTCATCATATACAGCGAAAGATTTTTTCAAAATACTGTATATCATGTAGGACACTGTACTCTTGCCGCAAGCTCCCATAACGCCTATGAGAGTAATGGGAGGTGCCAGTTTTAGGAACAGTACTCCAGGATATTCCACCCTAATACCTGCTTCTTTGGCTTTTCGCAGAAATAGTGCTCTACGGGAAACTTCAGGTGAAAGAATAATGATATCCGCGCAAGCAAGCTCGTCTGCATTGATTTTTCCGAAACTATACCCGGACAATCCGCAAGCTCTTACCGCAGCAGCAAATCCATGCAGGCGGTCTTCGCTTCTCATATCGTATAATGAAACACTGGAGCTAAGCCTAGAGAGAAACTTAATATCTGCAACCATTTCTCCATGAGGTCCAAGCCCTATGACAGCGATTTTTTTACCCTTGAAGAATTCCTTATAATTCATTTTCTATTAAGCCCTTCACCTTGATGAGTTCCTGGAGAAGACCTTGGAGCTTCAGGGAATCTTCGCTGTTGACAGGACAATCACTCGCAAAAGAGGTCAGTTTGCGTAAAAATAGGTTGTACAGATCATTAAAGTATCTTTCCATGATTAAAGCGTCTTCTTCTTTACCGGCTCCCCTATCGCGCAAAATAAAAAGTGCCGAAGGCTTTTTGATACCTTCAAAATAAATATAATCTTCCGACAGCACACCATCGAGTGATGGGGAAACAATGGGGTATGTCTTCATGGCGATTTTTAAAAAATTAATAATTAGCCTTGATGCTCGAAAAGGCATCCTTGGTGACGATCACATGATCCAAAACATTTATCCCGAGAATTTTCCCTGCTTGTATGAGTTGATCAGTAATAGCTACATCCTGTGAGCTGGGTATGGCGTTCCCGGAGGGATGATTGTGGGCCAGCACAAGAGCTGCGGCACTATACTCTATTGCCGGACGAAAAACTTCCCGTGGATGCACTATATTTGTATTAATTGTGCCGATAGAGATGACTTCATCATGAATGATCCGGTTATGGCTGTTTAAATAAAGGCCGCGTAAATGCTCTTTGGGAAGATTGTGCATGTCTCGCAGATATTCGTAAACATCCTTCGCCGTCCTTATCACTGTGAAGCCGGCTGAATTCTTTTCATAAAATCTACGACCTAATTCCCCGCAAGCAACAATGACGCTTGCTTTCATGAGGGGAATATGTAGATCGGCAGAAAGTTTTTCTGCGTCTGTCTCCGCCATCAAGATTTTTTCTCCATATTCTCGAATGATGCGGTTGGACATTTCCATAACATCCTCGCTCTTGCTTCCTACGTTCAAGATCACAGCCAAAAGCTCTTGGATAGAGAGGCTTTCCGGCCCTTGTTTGATGAGTTTTTCTCTAGGCTGTTTGTCCAGCGGAAGATCCCTGATTTTCAGGACATATTCCCGAAGTGAACCATCCAAGTACATATTTGTATCCCGGAGCGCGTATGCCTTTGTTTTTTCCATGCTTGCCATGGCACAATTATAGCACTATTTCTGCTATTGAATATACGAGAAGAAAAATGGTTAGGAGAATCGGCACTAAATACATATATCCTTTCCAGCCCAAGTCTTTTTTTGAATCTATTAACGAACTTAGGAAATAAAAGAACAGTTCCCCGAGGAATTTCCAGAATCCCTCGAAAAGTTTGACGAATGCTTCTACTTGCTTTTTCATGTTATAAAGTCTCTACAAAGACCGTATTGGTTTCCATCATTCTTCCTCCAAGTGGCACGCCGGACAAGACAACTACCTTGTCTCCTTTCACTGATAATTTTTCCTTGAGAATTGCTTTGCGCACTAAAAGCATGACTTCCTCCATGCTGGTAAACTTTGGCACCACTACAGGATAGCAGCCAAACGAAAGCATAAGCTGATTTGCAGTGATCTCATTTGGTGTAAAAGCAATTATTCTTTCTGCTGGTTTGTATCTCGCGACCATGCGCGCACTCCTGCCTGTGGCTGTAAGGGCAACAAGGAATCGCGCCTTGAGCTGGTGGGTGATGAGCACGGCGGATTGAGAAATAACATCTGTAGTTCCATGGCAATTTCCATATTCAGTTATAGTGTCAGAAGTGTAGATTTCCCTTTCAACTCTCAAAGCAATTTTTGTCATCATCTCCACAGCTTCAACTGGATATTCACCAAGAGTTGTTTCTTCAGAAAGCATGATAGCGTCGGTGCCGTCAATGATAGCATTGGCGACGTCAGAAACTTCAGCTCGCGTAGGTACAGGACTTTTTATCATAGACTCAAGCATTTGCGTAGCAGTGATTACAGGCTTACCCAGAGCATTGCACTTCTGAATGATCATTTTCTGTACAAGTGGGACTTCTTCGGCTGGGATTTCTATGGCCAAATCACCTCTTGCAATCATGATCCCGTCGCAGAGATTTATGATTTCATCTATGCTGTCCAAGGCTTCTGGAGTTTCTATCTTGGCGATGATTCCGGCTTTTGATTTTGCCTCATTAAGTATATTGCGAAGCTCTGTTATATCTGAAGGTCTTCGGACAAAAGATAGGGCAATGAAGTCAGCTTTATTTTTTATTCCAAATTCCACATCCTTCCTATCTTTCTCCGTGATTGAGCTGATAGAAAGATATGCTCCAGGAAGATTGACTCCTCTCTTGCCTTTTATGGTTCCGCCAACTATTACCTTAGTGACAACTTCTTTTCCTTTTATACCCGTGATTTGAAGCTTGAGCTTTCCATCATGTACTAATATATACCCTCCCACCTTAACCTCTTTTGGAAGAAGGGGGTAATTTATGAAAACCTTTTTTTCATCACCAATTACTTGTTCGGTAGTCAGGGTAAATGTCTGTCCAACTTTGAGTGTAATAGATCCTTTTTCAAACTCCCCTATGCGAATTTTAGGCCCTCCTAAATCCTGGAGAACGGCTACGGTCTTTCCCGTGATCTTTCTTACTTTCTTTATGTTGTCGACTCTGTTCTGATGCTCGGCGAAATCTCCATGTGAGAAGTTCAATCTCATCACATTCATGCCGGCATTTACTAGTTCTGTTAACTTTTCGACGTTTTCTGTGGCTGGTCCGATAGTGCAGACAATCTTCGTTTTCTTTCCTAAATTCATATTTGGGCAGGTTTAATTAATAAATATAGTAGGAGTAAATACTACCCTAAATACATTCTTATTGCTAGTAGGCCATTCTTGGCTTGTTGATGGGGTATCTTTCCGGATCAATTGTCCTTGGGAAACAAACTCGCCCCTCTTCATGAGTCCAGTTATCATTTTCACCTCCGTCGATAATAGGATAAGAAGTAGTGTATCCACCGCGATAACCAGCGCCTCGATACTTATTATCTATCGTCTTTTCAGAGAAAGTAGCGCAAAGTTCAAATACCTGCGCGCCTTTCAATACATATTCATACTTGTTTTTACTTTCAGGATCAACCGGAATCATCTGACCGGAAATAGAATCTTTCATATCCTCGAGAGTAGCTGGCAGCTTTCCCTTCTGCTGCCAATAATTCACCACTTGCCATTGTATATTTGATAGATCGCTCACTCTTTGATTGTCGAGGCGCAATGCTCTTTGTTTCTGGGGTGATCCGACGATTACAAATCCTCCGACAATAGTCGCGATCACTAGCAGTACTCCAATCCAAGCAAAAATAGTTTGAGTTTTCGTCTTTCGAGCAGATCTTTCAAGTAGATAGTAAACGAAGATGACAGCAAAGATAACAAGGACTGCAAAGAATTTGTATACGAATCTTTCTGTTATTTCTCCGTTTATATATGTATTTATGAGTGCAATCAAATCACCAGCTATGGTAGCTCCCGCCAAAAATAGCGTGAGATATATCCTCCATCGGCGAATCCATATGCTATCTTTTTCGGGAGCTGTGGCTAAATCTTTTGTTATTATCCATTCAGTCACATATAAAACAGGGACCAGGATCACAAGCATGGAGATCGGCCAGGCAATAGATCCTGAGTAAAAATAGCCAGCCAGAGCATCAGGAAATGCATAATTTATGAGTGCCATGGCTAGGTTTACCAAAGCAATAGCTGAAGCGTACAGTACTATAGTCGCTGCTAAATGAAGGAAAAAATCCTTCGGTGTTATTTTTGTTGTTGGATTCATCTGCCTATTATACCATATTTAACTTCCGTCAATTGTGCGCGTGCTTGGGATCGAACCAAGGACCTTTCGAGTATCAGTCGAATGCTCTACCAGCTGAGCTAC
>CAYGIZ010000023.1:0-7890 GCA_964350075.1 uncultured Candidatus Saccharibacteria bacterium
CAAGAAAAAAGAAATGATAGAGGCGAAGAATATAGCAGAGCAGCTAATATATACTGCAGAAAAAGCTATGAAAGATGCGGGAGAAAAAGTTCCTGCTGATCTGCGCAAGTCTATTGAAGACAAGATAGCGGATGTGAAGACGAGAAAAGAGGGAACAGACGGATCTGCATTGAAAACAGCAACCGAAGCTCTCTCTACAGAGCTGCAAAAAATCGGCCAATACATGTCGCAGCAAACTCCGCCTACAAGTGGCGATCAAAAGCCTCCCGAAAGTGGTGATGTGAAGGATGCGGAGTTTAAGGAGAAGAAGTAATGGGCAAAGACTATTACAAAATCCTCGGTGTCGAAAAAGGGGCATCCAAGGAAGATATAAAGAAAGCCTTCAGAAAGATGGCTCATGAGCACCATCCCGACAAGCAGGGGGGCAGTGACGCGAAGTTCAAAGAAGCTAGCGAGGCGTATTCTGTGCTGTCTGACGATGTTAAAAGACGGCAATACGATACCTTCGGCCAGGCGGGAGCAGGATTTGGCGGGGGGCCTGGCGGTGGCTTCCAGGGAGGACAGGGTTTCAATGGCTTTGACTTCTCGCAATTTACAGGAGCAAACGGCCAGGGTTTCGAGTTTGACCTCGGGGATATTTTCAGCGAATTTTTCGGCGGAGGCGGAAGGCGGCCACGCAGGGGCGCGAATATCACGATGGACATACAGCTGACTTTCAAAGAATCCGTCTTTGGGGTTTCAAAAGATATAAGCGTAAATAAAGAAAAAATATCCGTGACGATTCCCCCTGGGATTGACAATGGACAAGCCCTGCGAGTTCAGGGTAAGGGTGAGGATGGTGATGGTGGAAAAGGCGACCTTATCATCCGCATTTGGGTAGAAAAACATCCTGTATTCAGAAAAGAAGGATACAACTTGATCATGGAACTACCTCTCAAGCTCACGACCGCTCTTCTTGGAGCGACACTGGATATCGATACGCTCGATGGAAAGATAGAATTGAAGATTCCGGCTGGCACGACACATCATGAAATCCTGCGGGTGAAGAATAAAGGGGTCATGACCGAGAGAGGCAAGCGCGGAGACCTACTCATCGTGACCGAAGTGGTCATGCCCAAAAAACTCTCCAGGGAAGCGCAGAGGCTGGTAGAGGAGTTGAAAAAAGAGGGGATATAGGGTATAGTTTTTTACGGAGTCAGGCAATCAAGAAACTATGATAACCAATTCCGATCCAGACGGGCAGCTTGATGAGCTGCGGAAACTGTGTGATGAAAAAATTATCGTTTCAGGATGTTTGAGAGATGGCAGTCCTTTTGCGGGAAAAGTTGATCGTATCTACGATCATCTTCTGGTTCTCGAGAATGGCTCGACTATTACGCGGATATTAAGAGAAAATATTGGGAGTCTCTCCCATAATTTTTCTCGGCCGCGCGAATTCGTCCGTTGCTAGAAAGCCGCCGGTTGGTAAGACCCGAGATAAACTCTCGGGTCGGCTTTTTTTATGGCTGAATCTCTGCTATTATTTAGCTATCTTATGAAAAATTCGAAAACTTTACTTTCAGGCGTGAAGCCTACAGGACGTCCACATATCGGCAATTATTTTGGAGCGATGAGGCAGTGGCTTGAGCTTCAGTCTCAATATAACTGCTATTTTATGATCGCAGATTATCATGGGCTTAATTTTATTCAGAATGGTTCTGAAATGAAGGACCAGATTTTGAATTTAATGATTGATTATCTAGCGGTTGGCCTCGATCCAAAGAAATCCGTCATCTTCAAGCAGTCAGACGTTTCTGCTCATACGGAACTAGCATGGATCTTCGAAACCATTACGACTATGCCTTACCTTATGCGCGCTCATGCCTTTAAGGACGCAGAGGCGAAGAGTAAGGAAATAGGGGTGGGCACATTCAATTATCCAATGCTCATGGCCGCTGACATACTTCTCTATGATACTGACATTGTGCCTGTGGGACAGGATCAGAAGCAGCATATAGAATACGCTCGCGATACGGCCCAGAAATTCAATAATATTTTTGGAGAAACATTTAAACTTCCTGAACCGATGATCATGAAAGAAGTAGCGGTAGTACCTGGTATCGATGGGCAAAAGATGTCTAAAAGCTATGGCAATACCATTCCGCTCTTTTCTTCAAAGCAGGAAATAGTGGATGCGGTCATGAGGATTGTTACTGATTCCTCCGGAGAAGTTCCAAAAAATGTCTATGAAATCCACAAACTATTCAAAACAGAAACAGAACTTTCTTCTCTTTACTCTGAAAATAAAGGAAAATACAAGATATTGAAAGAAGCATTAATTTGAAATAGAGAAATGAAAAATACACAATACAAAAGACAGGGTTTTACACTGATAGAAATACTGGTCGTTATAGGAATAATCGCGGTGCTGGCATCCGTGGTACTTGTCGCTATCAATCCGGCAAGGCAGTTCAAGCTAGCTCGTGATTCACAGAGGGTGAGTAATGTAAACGCCATCCTGAATTCTATTAATCAAAATGTCTCCGAACATAAGGGGGTGTTTATCTGCGGTCTGGTTGCCCTCACTTTGCCCAGTACGCTTACAACGGTCAAAAACGGGGCAGGAGGGATCAATCTTGCTCCATGCCTCGTACCAACCTATCTTTCAGTTCTTCCATATGATCCTAGCGCCCCAGGAGCGCATTACAATAGCGAAACAGATTATGATACCGGATATAAAGTTTTCCTAGATAGTGACGGGAGGGTGACCGTTAGCGCAGAAGGAGAGATCACCCAATCAATTTCCGTGACCAGATAGGGTATAATGTACGGATGAGTTATCGAATCAGGAGACTATTGGTTATTTCTATTGCAATAATTATTCTTGCTATCTCTGCTAATAAAGGAGCTGTGTACACACCCCCTAAAAAAGTAGTGGTGCCAGTTGTATATCCATACATTCCTGAAATAAGCAATGATATTTTAGACCACAATATCGGTGTAGTTCCAGTAAAGGCAGTTGCTCCAAAACCTATCGCCACAACGCCTCCTGTGGTAAGTGCCGAGGCTTACTTGGTTAAAAATTTGGCTACTGGACAAGTTTATTCTTCATACAATATACAGAAGGTCTTTCCTATTGCATCTTTGACCAAGATCATAACAGCTATCGTAGCCACGGAAAACATGCCTACGGATAAGAAGATTGCTATGACCAAGGAAATACTCGATAGTGGGTACGGTGAGGCTGGAAATCTCAAGGAAGGCGAAATATTCACAGTCTCCGAACTCCTTTACCCTCTCCTCCTAGTGTCCAGCAACGACGCGGCAGAAGCGCTCGCTATATCCTACGGCTACTCTGCGTTTATCGCTAAGATGAATGCCTTTGCTGCCACTTTAGGAATGTCAGCGACTTCATTTCGCGATGCTTCCGGAATAAGTTCCGGCAATATTTCTAATGCCAGCGACCTATTCCTGCTGGCTCAATATCTTTATCTCAAAGATAAGCCTCTCCTAGCCCTGACCAGGACAAAAACCATGACGCTTGCCAGCACAACAGAGCATGCCGCTCATACCTTCAACACGATCAATCCTTTTCCGTTTGACCCAAATTTCCTGGGAGGCAAGACAGGTAGGACAAATGAGGCCAAAGAAAGCATGATTTCACTCTTCCGATATGTGCAAGGAGAAGCTTCTTATCCCATCGCCGTTATTGTTCTTCGCTCTGATTTCAAGATCAGAGAGATAGATTCGAGCATGCTTTTTATTCAATTTCTGAAAAAAATCGGACAGTATTAGCTGTGGATAAACTGTTGATAATTTATTGAATCGAATTTCGAAGGGCGGTATACTTAATGTATTATTCAAGGTTATAAATAATAAAAAATATGAAAGGACTTCACATTGTTTCATGGATTCTTCTTGTTATCGGCGGACTTAATTGGGGACTTGTTGGAATTGCAGATGTAAACGTTGTGGCGTATCTAGGAGACGCTGTTGCTACAATCGTATACGTACTAGTCGGAATCGCAGCCATCGTCCAGCTCTTCACATACAAGAAGTGCTGCTCCAACGGATCTTCATCCCAGGCAATGTAATATCGGTGTCCTGATAAAATAAAACGGCCCCAGAAGGGCTGTTTTTATTTCGGTGGCTGGTATAAAAGTGAAGACCGGTGCTGTATGAAGCACCGGTCAACTGCATAGAATCAAATGATTAAGTAGCCAATATTCCGGCCAGGCTAGGTTGTTGTGTAGAACCGCTGCCTGGCTGTGCATCCAGATAGGATGAGATTGTGTTTTCGTAGTTCTTGATAACTCGAAAGACTTTGCAAGCCAGACGAAAGCGAAGCTCGTAGGTCGTTTCACCTTCATTTTTGTCCATTTCCCTGGCGACTTCATTATAGTCTGCTGGGTCAATTATGACTGTAACAAACTGATGATTCTTCACTGCAGCCCGAAGTGCTGTAGGTCCACCAATGTCGATTTGCTCGATGGCTTCTGCCAGACTTGTTGTTGGTCGAGCAATGATTTTTTGGAAGTTATAGAGGTTTACGACCACGAAATCTATAGGTTCAATCTGATGCATGATTGCTTGATTTACATCAACCTCGTTATCCCGATTGTAAAGATATCCACCAGCTAGTTTTGGATGAATAGTTTTCAGTCGGCCGTCGAAGAGTTCGGGATATTCAGTGTAGGTGGACACATCTTCCACGGAGAAGGTGTCTTGTCTCAAGGCTCTGGCAGTGCCGCCAGTTGAAAGAATACCGATGTCATGCCGTTGGAATGCAGATGCTATCACATGAAGGTTTGACTTATCTGTTACCGATATGAGTGCTCGTCGCATATATTCCTTAATTTACTACTCTCCCTTATTGGCAGAGTGTTCCTCTCCTAGGATATTACAATGATTGTTGTTTGTCCATTCTATTGTGATATACTAAAAAACCTATGAATTATGTCATCACAGGTGCGCCTAGTTCAGGAAAAACTACTCTGATATCCGCACTTAGAGGCAGGGGATATGATGTGGTTGAGGAAATGGCAAGGGTTTGTATACACAGGGGATTATCGCAGGGTAAAACAATAGTAGATTTGCATAAAGACGAAGCTAAATTCCAGAATGATATAATTGTGATGCAAATAGAAGCAGAAAGGAATGTTCCAAAGGATAGAATAGTTTTTCTTGATCGAGGCATGCCGGATTCATGGGCTTACTATAGGTTGCACAGTTTGCCTGACAATCAGTTTTTTCTTAAGGCGGTTAAAAATACATCATATACAAAAGTATTCATATTGGACCCACTGCCATATCAGGCAGACTACGCCAGGATAGAGAAGTCAGAGGAAGAACAGATCAAACTACACGAACTTTTGCATAAAGCCTATGAATTTTTCAATATTGAAATAGTGAAGGTGCCTGTATTGCCGGTAGAGGAGAGAATGGAGTTTATTTTAAGGAATCTTTAGCACATCCTTGCATTTTTCTATGTTTTGAGTAGTATTTCAAATAGAAGTGGGACATACCCCAAAAGCTAATACGGCTTCCCGTATTGTTCATCGAAAGGTCCAATGAAACTTAGCGTACTTGAAGAGTCCCTGTCCCGTCCGCCGATTGCGGAGGGTAAAACCAAGCGGATATTTGAAGTTTGTTCTGATCCAAATAGAGTGTTCCTGATGGCTAAAAAAGATATCACGGCTGGTGATGGTGCCAAGCATGACATCATTGAAGGCAAACCGCTCTTCGCCAATCAGACAACCTGCAATGTATTTCGACTGTTGAAATCTTGCGGCATTCCTGTTGCTTTTGAAAAGCAGCTTAGTCCGCTTCCGTGGAATACTCCGGAGACCTACATCCACGGCTTTGAAGCGCAGAAATGCACGATGCTACCTTACGAAGTCGTGGTGCGCCGTGAAGCTCACGGTTCATACCTGAAGAGAGCGCCACATCTGATGAAAGGTCATATCTTCCCTCGATTGGTCCTGGAATTTTTCCTCAAAACCAACGGCAAGAAGTGGAAGACCTACAATCTGATTTGCGACGACCCCTACATGATCCATGATGATGATAGTGAGTCGGTCAATCTCTACGATCCGAAGCAGCCTAGCCTGGTTCAGAATCCAGCCTCTTCATTCCTGACATTGTCAGAAAGGGAGGTCTTCACTCAGGAGAATGAAGGTGTCCTTCTCGAGGAGATAGGCAACATAGCCCGCCGAACATTTCTCGTTTTGGAGAAAGCCTGGCAACAGCAGGGTCGGAAGCTAGTTGACTTCAAGGTCGAATTCGGAATTGCTTCCAGTGGCGAACTCTTACTGGCTGATGTGATCGACAATGATTCGTGGAGAGTTGTCGACGAATCCGGCGGTTACATAGACAAACAGGTTTACCGTGATGGCGGTGATCTCGATACAGTGACTGCGAAGTATAAGCAAGTCGCTGATCTGACCAATCAGTTCACACTCCCGCACCAGCGATTAATCTTCTGGTGTGGATCAGACAAAGACGATCTTGGTCAATTGATAGGGCCATTATCCAAACTTCTTCCGGTGTATAAGCTCGAGGTCCTTCCCATCACATGCTCGGTCCATAAACAGCCAGCTCTAGCTTACACGACGCTTCAGAAGTGTCTTCAGGAAGTTCCGGATACTGTGATTATTGCCTTAATTGGCCGAAGCAATGGAGCAGGTCCAACTTTATCTGCAAATTCTACTGTTCCGGTCATCACAGTGCCCTTGGACTACAAGGATTTCCCGGATGACATCTGGTCGTCCCTCCGGACACCGAGTTACGTTCCCGTCATGACGGTGCTCGAGCCGGCTAATGCAGTGCATGCCGCACTTCAAATCCTTGCCATGCGAAACCCGCAGATCTATGCAACCCTGCGGTTTGGTCAAGAAGCTCGCCTGACGAATATGTGATTCGATTCAGGTAAAATCAAATTATAAATACAAAAGCTCCGCGGTTTCGACCACGGAGCTTTCTTCCTCATATCTCTTTTAGTGCCCAGGACTGTGCATGTAAGTTTTAGTCGCTACAGTTAACTATAGTGCTTGGAAAAGAGATAGCAATGAGAGGAATCGGGAACTAGAACACATCTAATCCCATTTACACAATAGGATTTTCTATTGCGTACTCAAAAGTTTATCGATAATTTATTAAAAGTTTATCAGAAATTTATCTCGGTTTGATATGGTGAACAGATTAACCATATAAACAAATAAAAAATGGTAAATAAATCAAAAAGTCAGTTCAAGACCACGCGGCCAATTAAAGCAATAGAGCCAAATAATATCCACTTCTTGGAAGTGTTGAAGCGAATTCAATCTGGCGATCTGAATAAGGGAATAATTGCGGAATTACCTGATAACGAAGGGAGTTTATTTATCGACCACTTTAAAGTTTGTAATATCATACAAAAGCATGGCAACATGCCCTTGGAAAATATGATTATTACAGCTAACGAACCGACATCAATGGTCACTGGCTATATTGAAGGAAAATCATACATTAGTTTTATATATGAATTTGGCACCAGTGGCTTTATTCTCTCATCTAGGAAATTCAATGGACACTATGTAGTTACGTTTTTTGAAGTGTCAGATGAGAATTATATAAAGTCTGTAAAAAACCGGGGCCAAGTTATATTTGATAATAAGAAAACGCCATGATTTCTCATGACGTTCTCTTAAATGGTGGAACACCAACTCCACGACCAAACGATTCTTTCGAACCATGGGACAGCCGAGGTGTATCCTTGCGGATTTACTGTCTTCAAATGTAACTCCATTCTACTGGAATTTCCACAAAAGTCAACTTTCTTTATTCATATGAATTAATTCTCCAAATAATCCTTATTTTCCTCTAGTGATATTGCATTCCAATCCCTTACAACTTCTGTCACTGGAGCTCGAC